>NZ_JAENSQ010000059.1:0-15071 GCF_016613125.1 Pseudomonas sp. MF6776 | reverse complement strand
ATCATTTCCATACTGATCACCCTGTGTTCTCCTGCTCAAAAATTGAGCAGAAGCAGTTGAACACCTGGGTCAGTTTTCAGTCGGCAGAACAGCCTCTACTGGGTCAGTTTTCGGTCAGCGGCAACAAATAAAGGCATCACTTTTAAAAGCACGTAACGCTTCAACAGTAGGCACACTCACGTGCTTGCGCGACCCGCGACCGGCCAAGATGTACAGAACGTCTTGGCTTTCAAATATGCAACCATCGAAGTCGCTTTGAAAATCACTGAGGACGCGATCGCCTGCCTGGAGTCTGTTACTACTGTCGAACACCACGGCTTGGGCATACAGGATGGTTGCCTCAAGGCCCTGTGTTTTGAGTTCCTTATCCCGAAAATCCGGGAGCATGACATCCAACACCATCCACTGCCTAACGATGCAAAATGGCTTCTCGATAAAGGTATCTGTCGCCAGTTCGATTAGCTCACTGTCGTCAAGTCCTGAGCCACCCAGGACTCGTGCTGATCCGAATAGCAACTCACTTAGTAGCTCTGTATCTGAAACAACCATATCTCTCTATACCACCCTTATCTGCCCGTACTTCCGATAGCCCAAGCAGATATTAATTTTTCTGAGTCGTTTTCAACCGCAGCTTTCAACCAGAACGTACCCCTCACCGACCAATCAGTGGTACACACGATTCATGTAAACGTTATTTCCTGGCGGTACCCAACTCACTACGACGTAGAGACTTCCACCGACAGTCTTGAACAACGAGTAGCCCTCGATGAAGAACGCCTTCTGTATCCTTGATGTCCTGATACTGGCGCCTTCTCGAAACCGCCCTCTGGTATCGCCAAACACCGTCCCCATGAGTATCGGAGGGGTATCGACGGCGGCTACCAGATAAGCCGTGACAGGCATTCCAAAATCGATCGCCATTGTCGCTGTCACTGCGGCGGGAATGCTTGGTGGAAGCTCATTCATGCTGGGTTACACCTGAGCCCTGTGGCTGGCCTCCATGGAAAAAATTCTTTTGTGCACGTGTCCCTCCCCATGCTTTTCACACCGTTACTGGCAGCCCTTGCGCAACACATTGGGGACGAGTGTTCAAAAGGTGTGCGCGTCAAAATCGTTAAGCAGATTGATAGAAACCCTAAGTCGACGACCATCTCAGTGAGCTCACGAAAGGCTGATGACAAGGCCTGGATCGAAACCCGTTTGCTCACCTGGATAACCCCGAGGATTCGATACCACACGGCAGCGGCCCAACATCACATCAACGGCCCGGTGGGTATGGCCAAAAATCCAAAGATCCGCTTTACCCAGAAGCTCGTGCCACCTGTTTGAGTAAGCAGCACTCAAGTGTCCCTCATGCTTGTCGCCCTTCACTTCTGGAACGGGCGAGTGATGCGTCAAGACGACTGTTTTGCCATCGAAGGGCTCATTCAGCTGGTTGGTCAACCAGGAGAATGACGCATGGTTTCGACTGATCAGGTCGGACGGACGCAATCGTCGATAGTTTTCTTCAGTCCGAATGACTCGAAAATCATTCATCCAATCCCATGCTATTTGCGTTGCAGCAACGACGTTCCCGCTGGACGAAAAGTCAGTCCAGCCCGTTGCACAAAGGAACCGCGTTTGGTTCCAAACAAAGGTCTCGTTCTCTAAAACATGGACATTCGGTAGCGCCTGCTCCTTCATTTTTCGCAGCGTGTAATCAATGTGCCCACCATAAAATTCGTGGTTACCGCATACGTAAATCACTGGGCACTCAAAGACCTCATTGGCCCACTTCACCCCTCTCGCCTTGACGTCAATATCGCCGCCCAGCACGACTAGGTCATAGTCTCCTGGCACGGGCTCAAACGGCGAAAACTCGTTGTGCATGTCTGAAAGCACATGAAGCTTGATCAATGGCCTGGTCTCGATTTACGGCTAAATTGATAACGTGACGACAAGGTTGACCTCGAATTCCGAGGCCTGAAAAGCAAGCATATCGAACCAATACCGCCAGCAATATAAATATATAGATTTGAGTGGCGGATAGCAAACGGGGCATATAACTCTGTTTTATCGGAACGGAAAATGTCTGTTCGCACCGCATTCGCAGCAGCGCTCAAGGTCTTGAGGAAAAAACGAGGCCTCACCCAACATGCCTTGAGTGGAGCCATCACTCAGTCGCACATCAGCCAGATGGAAAATGGGAAAACTTCCCCTAGCCTCGAAGCGATCATCGATCTCGCTGGAGCTATGGGACTGAGCCCCGTTGCATTCATGGCACTGGTGTCTGCGGCGCAGGATGAACTGACGCCCGACGAAGTCCTGGAACTCGCCAAAAAAGATCTTCAGTCGATCTCTCTACTCAAGGTGGCCATTCCATTTGAGGCTAAGGCAAAGGTGCATCCGGGTGTAGCAGCAGCGGCGCAAGCGCGAGAAAAAGTCCAGAAGTTGAAAGATCAAGGATTTTCACAAGCGGATATTGCACGGGAGCTAGAAATGGCTGAGTCGACGGTACGTCGTCATTGGCATCGTCAGGCCTGAGCGCCCTCAGGCACCATTTTTCATCAACAGCCTCCAGTTACGGCGGATGAGGCCGACTTGGAAGAAAGGATTCAAAGGACTTGCCAAGGTAGAGCATGAGAACGATTGAAGATCTGAAACTGGCCATTGCTATCCTCGCCCAAAATATAGCGACGAAGAAACCGCACGAAAGGCTCGTAAGTTCGACCTATCTTTTTACTGCATGGCAGACAGCACCTGCTGGAGAGTTTGTCACTACGCTTATAGATAGAATTGAACGCCCTTCCTTGATGTCGCGATTCGACGCATTGCGTAACACGTGCAGCCAGACTGTGTTACTGGCCGAATCAGACACTGTCCGAGAGACCCTTGATACCCACTCTCTGAGCGACGGTGCTATCAGACTTTTGATAAAACAATCCAAGTTCAGAGGACTGATTACCCGTTCCACCCTTTCGCCTCCAGACCGCGCGCGCACCATTAAAAGGAATGGACGCCTAGAAGATACACGCTGGTGGTTACAAGAGCCTGGAGAGGCACATCCACGTCAGAAAGTTGTAACTCGGCGTCCAACCATGGACTCAAGAGATCTGTTGGGCTCTAATCCCCCACCTACCCCGCATAAGCGACACCCCGCGCTTGTTGACGAAGAAGTGATTAGCTATCGATTTGCACAACCTAGTAGTAATCGGTTTGAGCTCGCCTCTCAAAAACCCGAGAACAAGGCGCCCATTCCCGAGGTAGAGAACTTCAAGAAACATGTTCTTCATTTCGGTACTGACCGATTAATCGAGATCGACAACGAAGGAGAAGTGGCATTCGGGGATCTCAGAGGTGAAGACAAAGTCACCTACGGCATGGCAAGCGTGTCAGTCCCTGACGTACATGCGGAGGGCCAAATTGAGCGTCCTCGCTCCAAATGGTTGTTTTTCCGAACACCCGAGCAAGACCCCAACAAACATATTGTCATCCATAAACTTACGCCCTTGGATGTGAGTGACTGGATCCGCAACGCCCAAATGTCTGAGGGTGAAGGCTTGCTGTTCATCCATGGGTTCAATGTGAGCTTTGAGGAGGCCCTTTGGCGCACAGCTCAGATTGGCCACGACCTTAAGTTTCCAGGCGTCAAGTTGTGCTATAGCTGGGCCTCTTGCGGCAAGGTTCAAAAATACCCGGAAGACGAGGAGACTGTAGATTGGTCGAAGGATCACTTACGTACTTTCCTGACCGAGGTCACCACGAAGCTTGGATTGAGTCGGCTGCACATCATCGCTCATAGCATGGGTAATCGTGCCCTGCTTGGAGTGCTTGAAACCTGGAACAGCGCGCCCGGTACTACGCCCATTAGCCAGATTGTCCTTGCCGCGCCAGACATAGACGCTGGCAGGTTCAGGCAGATAGGTCGCATATTCAACAAGTACGACCAGGTGACCTTGTACGCGTCCAGAAAAGATAGAGCAATCATGCTTTCAAGGAAGCTCAAGACCTTGGCTCGCGCGGGTGACGCCTCTCCTCCGATAGTGATGCAAGACCTGTCCACTATTGACGTTACGTCAGCGGGAGCTGAAATATTTGGTTTAGGACACAGTTACTTCGCGACGTCCTCAAAGGTATTTCGCGATCTGTATTACATCATTCAAGAGCGACTCACGCCCGATCGCCGGGCAGGAGTCAAAATAAACGAGCTCGGTCACTACGAACTGTCCTAACTTTAGATTTCAGCTGCTAGCCGCTAATTAACGTGATCGACAGCGCTCGGTTGATGTGGCAGCTAGTGGAATGGTTTCGCTTTCCGAGGTTGCCGTCGTCTCGGTGTATAGAGGCAACCTCAGCAAATCTGCGCGAAAAAAAATCGATTGTTTCAATTGGGGTTTCAAGCACAGGGCTTGCTGCAGGCCCAGCGATTAACCAATGGCAACAATCGTTCTGCAACAGAAACTGCCCGTCCTCCCGCCTTGCATTTTCCCAATATTGAACCAGCCTCACTGATCAGCATTGCTCCATCAGTTCAGAACGCACACTCCGCCGCAGCGCTAGCGCTGCAGGAATACTGCTATGGAACAAGACGAGGTCGTCGTCCAACGCTTATTGGGCGTGATCGTGAAAGCCGCCCAAGCCATCGACACCGCCGATCAGCAACTTGCCACTCTTCTGGATGAAGCCAGCGCGCTGCTGTGGTACCTAAAACCCGGCACGCCTCCCCTCCCGCTGGCCACACTCAAACACTACATCACACTGCCATTGGAGCATTGGCTGGACGAACGCACGCGCCAGGGCTTCACCGGTTCTCTGAGACTGGGCGGTGCGCCGAGTCTGTTATGCGACGAAATTCTTTTGGAGCTGGATCCTAAAAAGGGCTGGGAGCGCGTTCAAGCCAAGGTCGTCTGGGTATAGCTGAACAGCTTTTTGAACATGATTTTTAGAGCACTCAAGGTGAATCTCCTCTTCGACGGTAAACGACAATTACGTTTACCTTCGACTGAATGCTCTCTTGGTTTGCATGCCTCTGCATCTCAAAACGTGGCTCGGTTTTCCCGCCGGCTGCTACACCGTCAATGCCACCCGTTCATCCTTGACTATCTGAACTCTGAATTTTTGCTCAGGGAAATAGCGCTCAAAACGGGTTTTCGCATTCAGCAGCAGCTCGTCCCGATTAATGTAGTCGCGGCTGTAGCGCCCTGACTCCACATTGATGAGAAGCCATTTGCCTTTTTTAGGCCGCCGGATCTCACCTGCTATTCGAGCCGGTTTGAAACCCGTGATGCTGGGGTGTCCACGGCCGTCGTACTCTTCCGCAATCAGCAAATCACCTTCAAGTGAGATCGCCCAGATCAAATTCTGGACGGATCCGTTAGCGAATTTTTGGAACATGTCCAGCAACTTTTCCCCCCTAGGCTCGTACAAAATCTGGAGCGTCTTGTTCAGCACGATGTTGCCACCCTCGAACTCGCTCTCACGGAGGTTTTTGGGTGCTCGTGGCGTGCCATACTTCTCGTCCAAGTAACTCGTACGAGAGGACTTGTTCGTTTTCAAACGGCGAAGGAACGACTGATAAAAGTGACCGGAGTTGACCTCTACCTCATCCGGATCAGCACTTTGCCGAATCAAATCCAGCAACGCCTCACCCAAAAAGATGTCATAAGCCAGAATGGCGGAGACCGCATTACCTTGAGGGATTTCACTGGCGTCTATGAGTACCTTGAACAGTGGCATGCCCTCCCAGTTAAATGACACAACCCACTGGAGTCGTGCATAACTGGTGGTTAGGAACTCAACCTTTTTCGCTTGCCACGCCTCAATTTCTTCCGGACTGGCATCGGGAAACTCTTCACCATAAAGGGTTTTAGTGTCGGGCTTGTGTGCCAAAACCTCGCGTCGAATATCAGAAATTTCACGCAGCTCAATATCGTACTTTAATAAATCCAACGGCTCGTCACCCGCCATGCTCTTCAGCTCTTTGACGATGACGTTGCAGGTTTCATAAACGTATATAAAAGGAAGTCGTGCCTTCCTGTCGCAAGGGACTACGGAAAAATCGGGCGTGATGAGTTCGTGCGGCTCATCCCATCCACCTGTCTCGTTCATCCGCTGCAAGCCAAGCGCCCACTTGATGTCGCGTGGAGCCGCACCGTCTACCAAGTTATACCCATCAATCCCGATCAGCTTCGCCCGCGCATAGGGCCCAAGCCGATCATCATGAACGTAGAGAACCTCTTCGTCCTGATCGACCTTGTAGCCCACCACACAAATGGCGTGCCCTCCACGGGCTTTGAACACTGGCTTAGCCGTTTGCCCGCCACTACTGTCAGTCACGTCCTCTGCTGACGACTCACTAGCAGCTTCCGAGGCGTCCGAAACACCGTCCGAACCTGCATCATTTGCAGCCAGGGTAGGAATGGTCGGCACGTGGGAAAACACATCGCCAGTGAGAATCATGGGAAGTGAACTATCGATGTGCGCAATCACTGACTGCAGGAAATAATCCTTATCAGGCGCTTCCATGCTCTTGGCGTGGTAGCGCAATCCTTCAACGTCTAGCGAACGCAGAATTTGCTTGTTGCTCAACTGCTGACTCGGAAAGCTGTTGGAGGAGTCCTCAACATGGTTGATGGCGTTGATTGTGATTTCGCTGCACGAATGGATGCTGCGTGTACTACGCAACTTTAACGCATGCAAGGAAGCCCAAATTGCAGTCGTCGCACAGGCGGCAACGACCTTATCCTGCTCCTGAAAGGCGATTGACTCCACCTTGAGCGTGATCCCGAACAGGTCGACATTGTATTCACGAGCGAGCCGTCGCTTGCGTTTGCTCTCGCTTCGCTCATCAGGCATGACCTTCAGGCAGGTCTTCCCGATGAACGTTCGCGGCAACGGCTTGATCACCATGAAACCAAGATAGCCTTTGTTCAGGGCATTGATTTCTCGCTGCGCGGCCTTACCACGCTTCAGAATCGACGTGATCGTTCGATGGTCGACCTCAGAGGAAAAAAAGTGAAGGCGTGCACACTTATGACCGTCGTTGCCGAACCGCTTCACGTAGTAACGTGAAAAGTCTTCCAGGTAGTCCTTATCGACGTAGTTGAACTCCAAGAGCACTGTCTTGGCTTTCAGGCAGGTCAGGTATGTAAACAGGTAGTCGACCTGATCCTTGCTGAAAATGTCCGGAAAGTCATACCCGAAACACTCCCTGACAAGGTTGGTGATCGTCGGCTTCGCAAACTGAGAAACAAGGTACGGAGTCATAGGCATAAAAAAAGCAGCCATCGGCTGCTTTTTCCTTCGAGAATAGGTTAGAGGCTGCAGGTCTTAGCTAGCAGGGCCTGGCTTACGGCTTGGGAGGCGATACGCTTCTCAATCTCTTGGTCGTACTGGCGCAGACGCGCACGGCTCTCCTCCATTCGCGCGGCGCGAACATCAGACGCCTCATACTTTCTTCGATTGGTGAGCTCAATCAGTGCAGTCAGACTCATGGCTTCTCTCAAGAAACGGCATGGATAATTCAAATTAGCATGTGAGCTAAGCTAACCACAATCGGTGGAGTCAGCGCTTGCAGCTCATCGAAGCCTCACACACTTACGCGGGCGTTCGAGCATTCATTTGGTCAATCAGTATACAGATTGTGCGCTTCAGTGAACACTGCCGCTTCTTCAGAAGCACATGAACACCATCCTTCCACCGTTTAAGACAACCGCTGAAAACTAGCGTTCAGAGCTTACGTGCACTCACCTTAGCTTCGATGCTCAAAGGTGTCCACACCACATCCAGCTATCGGCTCATGTCTAGAAAACTGAAACGATAGCCGAATCATGACAGGTCAGCCCTTCGTCAAACACTTGCGTCCTTTCTCAATGAAGCACGCCGGTGAGCCGTTTGAGTAATCGCTTTAGGCTAATGTCTGACTCGCTTCTATTGCCCAGTGAGTGAATCTAGGCACCTGCTTATTGCGTTCTCTCCTGTTCCAGCAGCCAGCAAAATCAGCTTCCTGGCTTCAGGAGAGACAAGGGAGCGACGGGCACTTTGAGCATGAAGCGATCGGTAACAAGCACATCTGTCAGTCCAGAATCCTTCAGGATGCCACGCCACGCTGCATGATCCAGAAGCTCGATAGCTTTCTGAACAAGACTCGGAGATTCCATCTCAATCTGCTCATCCAACTCCTCTCGCCGAGTGAATCCATTGCGATTGAGATAGGTGAAGCCTGATCGTGCCTGATCCTGAGTGATCAGATTCAACGTCTGCGCGCGATAAATGAGCGCTTTGAAACTCACCTTCCAACGTAGCTTGAGCTCCCTCAGTGCAGACCAGTTAAGGTACTGCCCTCGCATCGGAGGAAACTCTCCTGCAAAGCTCGCACGAGGCATCAACAAGGCACTCGCAAACTGGTTGGCTTGATCCTCAGTAGCGCGACATCCCGTTTCGATGCCCTGATGCATGACCAGGTGTCCCAGCTCATGAGCAATGTCGAAGCGCTGACGACAAGGGTTCTCCTTCGCGATGTTGCGCACGATCAGAGGTCGCTTGTTGTACAACGAGAATGCATCGACTCGGTCATCAGCATCAGCGAGGTTCATAACCAAAACGCCAACACTTTCCACCAAGCGGGTCATGTTCGCGATAGGGCCAATACCAATCGACTGCTCACGGCGAAACCGCTCAGCGGCGATCTCCATCGAGTCGTGGTTCACAAGCGTCTCGTCAAAGGTCGAGAACTTCACGGCAGGAAATTCGATTTCCTTTCCGAGCCCATCGAGGAACAGTTCAAACAACTCAACCTGAGAAGCAATGCTCTTTTTCACAGTTTGTGTCGATGAGCGAAGGCTACGAAAATGACATTGCTCAAGCTCCACAGAGCCACGCCGAGGGCTCGATAAAAACCCCTCGGTTACGCCCAATGCCTTACTGAGCAACTCAATCTGCGCCCTATTAGGAACAGTGTTGATTTCGAGCTTGTGCGCGTACTGCCGGCTAACGCCAAGCAGTTCACCCAACTCCGCAAGCGAAAGGCCTGCGGCGCATCTGGCCAACCGGAGCTTCTCGGGAGAAAACTCCTTGCCAAATGCGAGCTGTTGCGTTCTTTCATCCATCTATCGGGCCAACATCAGTTGTAGTGCCTATATCTGCGTCTTTCTTTTTACGAAGCGGTTGAGCTTCAGTTACATCAACCTGAGGATGCTGCTCCATGGCTCGAACAGACACACCTGATCTCTGCTCATGCTTCCAAAGGCAGACGACGTTCTGATTGGCGTCAAAGCCGACTATCGCCGTTTCGATTTTCGGGAACTCAGGATCCTGGTTGCTCGACAGGTACACCCGCCAAGTGCAAACCTCTGGAGACACCTCGAATAAACTCAGCTGGTGTTGCTCCAGCGGATTAGCCTTGATGCGGTGAGTTTTCCTGATGTCTTGAGGATTGTCCGTGACCACCTGAAACAGGACACCGTTCACGCTTACCGTGAAGTCCAGCGTCGCATTTCTCAACTCCAACCAAGGCAACGACTTGTCTTTACCCAAAACTTGGGAAAGCCCCTGCAGTCGACCGAACAGTAGCGTACCGCGCGTGTAAGCGGTGTCGTATTGGGTGGTTGAGTCTTCCAGCGCACCGTAGGCGACAGAAGACACCTCCTGACAAAACCTGTCCAAGTACTCTGGTTGCAGTCGGGGTTCGAAATAACTGGGGTGTTGAGTCTCAAGCATCAGGTAGATCCTCAAAAACTATGCATATCGAAAAATCTGTCAACTAGATTTTTATGCAGTTTCTTGAAAATGTCAACCAACCTGCTCGCACTGACCCATCCCCTAAACGGGCAATTGAGATGCGCCGAGGCATTTTGGCTGCTGATTGGGCATCCGTTCCCGGGCCTGAGGGCTAAGACTTGCAAGGTGTGCTGATATAGCAGTCTTGAGCATCAAGCCAGCCGTCGGGCACCTCCATGTAAAACTCATCACCGCTTGGATTGGCTGTCGCAGGTAGCTGCTCAAGTTTGATCATTTCCATTTGCGATGCCAGCCCATCAACAAACCAATTGAGTGACTCGAACTGCGTGGCTGTTCGCAGGAAGTGGAGTTCACTGGCCCTGAAAATGCCCTGATCAGCAAAAGGATGGAGATTCACTATTCCGTCAGCCACGTCGCCGGCTGCCATGTCAGCGCTTACCTGCTCGCATCCCATCTCATGGCCCGCACCAGGATCAGATGACATTTCATCTTTCACCCCAAAGCCCCAAGAAACTTGGAGTGCATGCACGCCATCCATGAGAATCACCGGATTCAGTTTTTTCTGGATAAGCAGGTCTTTCAAGATCGCCAGGTCGATGAGCACGACGCCAACGACTACCTCCTGCATAAATGAAACGGTGTTGGCCGGCGACAGTGAGGCCGTGAATGAATAGTGAGGAAGCCAAGTAGGATCTGGAGTAAGCGCAACGCACAACGTCGACCCGTTCAAGTGAGTTTCAACGGTTTTCAACATTGCGCTACTCCACTGACCTTCTGTTCTCGCACAGATGTAAGTCAATCCTGGCTCAGGAAACACAATCTGCATGCCATTCGTGTGTGCAGAGGTCATACATTCGTTGAACTCGCGCTCATAGCTCACCACCGGTGACTCAATGGCAATTCGCTTGGAAGGCAGTCCTCGAAATGAAGCGGCACCATCATTCGTGTAGAAATCATGGAGCACTTGCAGCTGCTCAATTTGGCGTCGCACCCGATCGTTGCTGTTTGAAGAGGACTTGACCTCAATCGGCACAGGATCAGCTTGAGCCAGTAAACAAACGTCTCCATGCCGAATGATGTTCGTCAGATCCGAAAGTACTGCCGGCAGCTTCAATTGGAGAGCTTTACGAAGCATGCGGTATTCCCGTATCAACCCCTCCTTCCCCAGCACGAACCCCGGATCACTTTTGACCTGATAATCCGCACCAAAGTAAAGGTGTTTGAGGCTATACGTACTCTGGTAAATGCACGCGATGCCATCGCCAAAGCAACGCCACAAAAACAAAAGATGATGGATATCCTTGACCCGCCCATCGATGCCCTGGAGAACCTTTTTCAGCTTTTTTGCTGTGGCTTTTGCAGGCCTTTTACTGGAAAGGAAAGAGCGAATCCGTTGCCTGGCATTTTTGAGCCGCTTAATCCGGCGCTCACAATTAACGATCTGACGAAGGAGCATGCGGTGCAACTCCCGCAACGCCTTGAAATTATCAGGCGCCTCCTTGATCGCATGGAGCAGCAGTGCAGCCATCCCCAGGCGCAGGGTTTCCCTTGGGTATCTCATCCTGAAACCCTCCACTCCATTTGTTCTAGAGTAAGCCAAATGGGCATCTAATAAGGCGGCTGCTGTTGGCAGTTCTGACTCGCTCGCTGCCTATGAGTAAGTGTCCATCCGACACACCTTCCCAACACAAGCTTTAAGAGCGCAGACTTTCAGCACCACCCTGCGACGCCGGGGATCACTGCGTAAATTTGGCAGCCTTGTCCTGCTCCCAATGGGTGACATCCTCAATTTCCGGGGTGTCGTCTGCGGACAGCATCAAGGAATGACGATAGAGTTCCATCAACTGCGGCATGCGAGCGAAGAACTGCAGTGTCTCCGCCCATTCGTAGCGGTTTTCGAACGGGTAATAATTCACGCCGTGAATCAGAATCCCCATCACCAATGTGCCGGAAGCGTCAAACGTTGAAAGACTGTCGATGTTTTTAACCCGGCGCATCTCCTCGATATCGATCCCCTCAACCGTCTCGTACCAAATATGAACGACCCCAGGTTTATCAGGAGGTATCTGGGATACCGCATTGTTGGCGAGCCCCTTAAAATGGCGTGAGCGTCGCTCGTGCGAGATCGCATGGTCACACCGCCATTGAGCCGCCACACAGTTGGCAACGTCCTGAACAAAAATATTGAGAATGGTGTTCGAGTCGCCTGGCCGAACGATGCTCGCTGCAATCGTCGCGATGCTGCGTTTTTCATTACTATCCATGTCACCGAATACCAATAACTCATGCTGAGGGCTGTTGGCCCTGACAGAGTTGCTGCGGTAATGGCGTTCGAGGTGTCCCCTATCAATCCTACGAATCTGTGCACTGATGGCTCCCTCCCGAACCCCGCCAGACCCAATTTCGATAGCGCGATTCACCACCTTGATCACATCATCCGCAGTCGCATCAGATACCTGATCATGAAAGGTCAGGTCGACGATGCTCCACGGTGCGACCTCAAGCATATGCTGGCTCAACTGACTCCATATGCTGACCCATGCCTCTTCTTCAATCTGCGAATATTGAGTCTGTTTGTCCGCTCGCTTGCACTCAACGTAGATCTCCACGTCATCGGCTTTGACAAGCAGATCTGGTGATTTTTTCGTTTTTCCGTCCGGCCAAATGAGACTGCTCTCCGGAATGAAGGAAACCTCATAACCATTTTTCAGATAGAACGAGGCCGTCAGCAGCTCGAAAATTTGCGTCTCAGGCTTCGTGTTATTAGCCAGCATCTTGTTCAGAACCCCGTTCACATTTGGGACTTTCCGAAGCAGTTCTGAAAAGGCACCGATGACCTTGGCGTACGGATAGATTCGATCGCTGCTATAGGCACAGTCGCTGTATGGGGAGTCATAAGCCAACTCAGCCACCAAAATATACCAGTCAATATCGTCCTCTGGCGGTACGAAAAGTTGGGGCTCGATCGGCATTTTCAGATCAATATTCAACTCTTTCGCTCGGATACGCTCCACAAAAGCGGCCTTTCTCTTAGCCCAGACGTTAGCCCCAAGCCTATCCACCAGCAGGTTGTAAAAAGCTTTGATTCTTGCATATTCAACCTGACGAACATCCACTGTGATTTTTCCTTGTAACTAGCTGGCGGATCGGTGATCGAGGGCGTGAGGGGAACGGAATGTGTGCGCGGTAAGAGTGCTGCCAGCAGCATTGGAACTTGCTAAAGATATCCAGAGCTTGCAGCAGTTACCATCATCACTCAAACGCCGGGTGAGCCGGCGAAATGGGCGATGCGTTTGAGTAAAGAAGCGAGCCCCCTCGCTTTCCAATGTAGCTTTCCACTAGACCTGCTCAACCTCTGCAATGAATCCGCGCGTACGCCAAGTGGCTCTCACAAAATCACTGAACTCCAACCCCTCCTCCAGCTCCAGGTTGTCTGCGTGATCACACACAATCATCTGAGGCATGATGCCTGTCTGCTGGAAGGTATCGGTGCAAAAGTTGGCAATGCGATTGAACATGTTTGTCACCGCCTCGATGTCATGCTCCAGCTTGTCCTGGCGGTTAGCTTGAACTGCCAGCTTTTCTGGAACAAAGGTCTTGCCAGCGTCTAGGGCAGCGGGAAAATAGACCTGCGTTGGCTGATCAAGAAACAGGATTGGAGGAATTTTGCAGCCTTCGCCAGATCGAGCCGCAAACTGATAATGCAAGGACATGAATAAGGTCAAATGTGAGTAAAGCCAGTTGGCGCCACTACCCATTGATCGCAGATACACCTTTGTGTCCTTGTCCTTTTGGTGCCACAGATCAAAAGTTTCAAGATCGAACCTCAAATCGACAGGCTTGTAGGCATCCTCAAAGTCGAAGTTTTGGCCAATCTCGCGCATCTTGTCATTGATCTCGTCCTCCAACTTATTAAGCTCAGACTTGACCTTGAACTCAGCCATCTCGTCCGCCAAGGCCTTCACCCGTGCCTTCCAGTACGCCTCGGAGTCCATCAGGTCGGACGAAGGTTTCTCGATACGTACCTTGATAGCCTCTTCAAGCCGGAACTTGGCCCGCTGAGCCGACTCGTCAACGTTCTTCGACAGCCTTAGTCGGGTGATTTCCTCTTCAAGCGGGTTCAGGGCGTTCTGCACCTCTTTGAGCTGTTTCTCAATGTCCTTGATTTCCTTTTCAATGACACGACGCTCCTCGCCAAAGCTCTCACGAGCGTAGGAAGAAAGCTTAAGCTCAGTGTTCAACCAATGAATCGCGTCAGAGAGTTTGTTCGCCTCATTTTCTGGAGCGTGGGCAGGTGAATCACAAAATGGGCATATCGTAGGCTCCTCCAGTGCGCTGGCACTCGGGATCGGCAGGGAGGTCATGGTGAGCCCGAACCCACTGGCTGAGTCGATTGATGTCTTGGCAAGACGCAGATCGGCCTGTGCCGCACGAAGCTTGATCATCAACGCCGCTTTTGCATCAAGCAGCTCATTTCTTTTTTTCTCGAACTCTGTCGACAGACCATCTATTCGACTGGTTCGCTCCATAACTTTGCGCAGTGCCGGCTTCGGCTTTTGCCAAATCTCCTCAGGTGTCAGCTCGACGAGTGGAGCGCCTGCAAGGGCAAGATACTCAGCCAGGCAGCTTGAAAATAGCGCAAGCGTGTTTGTCTTGACCATTTCCTGTTTCGGAATCTGCAACTGGATACGACGAAGCTCCTGCTTAGCATCGAAGTGCTCCTTGGCTAAATCAAAGTAACTCTCGTCGACGATCCCCATCAATATCTTGAAATGATCAATTGCCTGATCACGTTTGTGCTTTTGATCAAACCTGTAAAATATGGCGTGCTTATTGGCGACAAGATTCTGATGCTGAAGCATGAACGATGGAAAGCTTCGGATAGATGGCGTTTCACTCTTCTTTCCGGTGAGTTCCTTTTGGAAAGGATTAACGTCAACATTTTCAAGCGTCACACCAAAATAACGCCCCAAGCCCTTAATAAAATCAGCCAACGGAACATAGTGACGGTCGTCAAAAAACGCCCTGACACTTTCGATCAGCGCGATAAGGCTATCGGCTTGCGAACTGGGTACCTCCCGAAGAAAACACCTATTGGATCCTGCATTCCGTCCAATGACAAGAATGAACGATGAAAACTGCAACGCAGCAAAAAATATCTTTGAGCGATCGGTAATGACCCCAACAGGAATGGTGTCCTCGCTGCTCCCCATGCAATAGTCAAAAATCGGCGGCGGCAAAAACTGAGTGCAACACCTGACCTTTCCGGTACGGTGCTGCCCCTATGTCTTATACCGAACTCAGCGTTGAAGAGCGCGCCACCATTCAAATCGGTCGTACCCAAGGCTTCAGCC
>NZ_JAENSQ010000058.1:0-15512 GCF_016613125.1 Pseudomonas sp. MF6776 | reverse complement strand
AGTCAGCTGCCGGTAATGCGTAGTCATCTGCGCTTGAATCCTTCGGTGTGAGAGCCTGGATTCTACCGGTGGCTGGCTCTCTGCCTCTCGTTTCAAGCGTTGCGCTTATTCTATGAATTCAGGCAGTGTGACTGTGAGCTGCAAGCCATAGCCCTGATACATGAACACGCATGGGCTGATTTCGGCTGTCAGTTCAACGTCACCTTGGATAGCAGTGAATTTCTGAGTTCTGGAAAGCATGGTATAGCTCCTGAGAATACTCGCGGAGCTACCCCAAGCGGGATGGCATCCCGCGAGGGTTTTGGATGTGCTGCATTGCAGCTGGTGGCGGCAGTTGAACTGCCATTCATTCAGATCGAACACTCGATTTGAAAGAAACTTTTGGAGGGTGCCTGATGGCTGAGGGCGAGTATAACCTGGTGGTGATTGGCGGCAAGGGGGTGATTTAATCTCGCATAAATGGTCACTCCTCCCTCCTCGACTGGCACCCAAGGCCACTAACATACCGTTTCTGGCCTTGTCGTCATTGAGCGACTGTTGCGTGTAGCGCCTCGAAAAGCGGAATGGCCGTTTGTTTATGTAATAAAGCCCGCTGTCAGAATGTGACAGCGGGATGTCTGGCGCTATTGCTTGCTGACGACACCTTTGATCGTAACTGGTCGACTCTCCCGCGCTTCAATCTTCAGAGGCGTTCGGAGCACAGGGGCATCGTTGATCGGGTTAACTGTGACTTGCACCGTTGCCGGTAACGACCAGGCGCCCTGATTATCCTGGGCCCTATAGGTGAGGCTGGTGACCCCGTTCCAATCTTTAAAACCAGTAAACGTGAGCACGTTCCCGACAATACTCACACTTCCCTGAGTCGTTGGCGGCGCACTTACGATTTGAAAAACCGTCGGCGGCGGTGAGTCGATATCGGAACCACTCAGCTGCACGCTGCCGGAGGTATCTTCGTTCAAGGTAAGGGATTTTGCATTAGCCACGGGTGGGTCGTTAACGGGGTTTACGGTAATGAACGCCGTCGCGGCGTTAGATGGCGCTCCCTTTGAATCGATTGCCCTGTAAGTTACAGACGTGGAACCGCTCCAGTTCGCCGGAGGAGAATAATAAAGCACACTCCCAGATAACCACGCAGTTCCGACTGACGGCCCGCCGAGAATTTGGAAAGAGTGGTAATCACCTGCGTCAGGATCGTAGATAGGCAGCCCGACGGCACCAACAGTGTCCTCATTAGTTACCAGAGAAGCATTTCCCGCTGTCGGAGGTGTGTTTGTCACCCCAACAGAGACGATTACAACGTTTGAATAATCATCGATAGTGTTGCAGTTTTGACATAGTTGCCATCCAACAACCACTGCAAATTCGTACTCTCCTGGGACAGTAGGGCCACCGATGACGCTATCAGGAAATATCGTCACAGTAGCCGTCCTGGATGCCCCGCCACAGGAAACAAACCCGCCGATAGAACCATCAACAATAACGGTGGCGACAGTGAATAAGCCGGAGGAGCCTCTCGGACGCCATAATATGTTGGCGCCAATATTAGGGGTTCTCCCCATACCTGATGCAGTGCAAGCATTCCCAACACGACTCGGGAATGTAATGGTAGCGTTTATCTCGCTGTAACCCACAGGCACTTGGGATGGCATACTTATAGTCGTACCCGGTGTCTGAGGATAGAGAATACCGTCCCAGATGTACGCTCTCGCGCACAAACTTGTAAACGAAAAGGCCAACATAGTCAGTACACAGAGGGAATAGCGAATAAGTGAAGCCATGTTTATTGATCCACCCGGGTTAGAGCGCGATTATCTTTCAGAAAACCATGCATGTGGCAAGTTCTAGGAACTCCGCCAGGTTGAATAATCAAATCCGCATGTGACTTCCAGTTAATTAGTTGGAAATCTGTACCGACACAGTCCTTATCGGTAGATACAAAATCAACAGCCTGCCCCGCGATGTTGGATCCAAGCCCTTCCACCTTGCCATTTAACTGAACAACACCAAATTGGCCTACTGACGAATCGGCAACCTTCACGTAAATAGTTGCTTCGTAATCCACCATCCCAACTTTTTTTTTGAGAGCGATATACTGCCCTACCCCCTGACGTTCAAGATCAACATCCTCAACAGTGTCTATATGAAACAGGGAGTACGCAGTCACGCCTCCAACTACCAAAGCGAATATTACTAATGGCAAAGCCAATATATTGCGTGTCATAAAATCATCTCGTAACACCGGAAACTGCGCAGGTGCACTTGGTGGAAAGGTCTAGAGGTGAGAACAAGGCGGGCCGCCATCAACCCTCCTGTTCGTCCTCTTCCGATTCGTCTGTGATCCGCCTGGACCATGTGAGCGTGCCATCGCTACCGAATACGCACTCGTAGTTGGGGTCATTACGGTAGCCTTCGGCGATGGCCAATTTCATGGCCCTGTAGGTCTCGGGTGAACGGGGACGCTCGTTGATGGGGATCCCACCTTCATGTTGGTACAGGGAAACGATCTGGTCCCATTGCGCGATCAGCCCTTTCCAGTCAGGCCCATACGCGGCCATCTCGTGTACCCGCGGTGCCCATTCGGGTACCAAGTCCAGCAGGCGCAGACAGCGACCGAGATCTGAGCAATCGGACGGGGCGTAGCCCTCGCACGGTTCGCCAAGCATGTGGGCGCAAATCGATGTGCTCGATGCGCCGGTGTCATCTGACAGCAACCAGCTGATCACCCGTCGCTCTAGTGATTTCAATCCTGTCATCTTGCGTCTCTGGGAGGGGAGAGATTGAGTTCGCCGCACTCTGGTCGGGCACTTTCTCCTGACCATGTCGCCGGCCTGATAGAACAAGCGTCTCATGAGCCATAGGGAGGAGAGGGTCGAGTTCATCCCAGTTTTGGGTTCAGACACAGCGCCGAAGGGGACTGGCTCCCGTTACTATCCCGCCCTGGGCAAACTTGCATTTGCCCGGGATCGTGAGACCTTCGATTCAATGAGTTCCCCTACCAGGACCGTGACATGCAAGTTCTCACTGACGCAAAAGTCTCGACGTACTTCAGCTGGAACCGCGACGCTGATGATCGCTCGCAACTGACGCTCATCATCCAGGCGAATGGTGCGACCCTGGCCTACGAAGATTCTTTTCGCGAGAGCGCCTCCCTTGCCTTGAGCGCTGAAGAAGCTCAGGCCCTCGGCGCTGACCTTCTAAAGCTGGCGCCCACCAGCAATGGAGTTGTCTCCTATCAAGAGCGGGCCGGCGCATCGACAAATCGCGTTGACCCAGAGAGCGGTCTGATAATCCGGGTCGTTCACAACACTGATGGTGATCCATACCGCGAGGGGGTACGCCTGGAAATCAGCCGACCCGACTACACCGAGGTCCTCTGCATGGACGTCGACGCATATACTGCGCACCGCTTGGCGAACAGTCTTAGGGCATATTCCCTCACAACGTAACCCGCCCATGGCCTGCCCGGGTTAGACATTCCGATCCGTGCAGCCCTGATTAGGAAACCCAGATGAAATTTCGCGTCCTCTCTGTAGCGATCGACACCACCACCGCCCCGCTATCACTGGTCCCGCCCTTCTCGCTGGAAGCGCCGCGTGAAGAGGTAATCGACACCCTGTCAAATGAAGGTTTCACGCAATGCCAAACCCTTCGCGATGTTGAAGTTACCTACGAACGGTTCTGGAACTTTCTCAATGGCGACGATGCAGTGCATGACCCAAGACAGAAGGTGAAGGTCTTACTCGTCGAACGACTACCCAACGCGTAAGCAGTTATCTCGGAACGGCCAAGGTCCCCAACCAGCTACACCAACAAGAGAAAAGCCAATGATCATTAATGAATCGCTTGCGGACTCTATGATTCGTTCTACAGCCGCCATAGGCAGTCTTGCAGGTCGTATTCTCAAGGATCGACCAGCAGCTACCCGTGGTGGTTCTCCGAAATCTAAAGCATCTCGCAAGGCTGCCCGTCGTGCCCGACGCACAACACGACGCGGCTAGGAAAGGCTCGCACCAGGTTATCAAGCCCCACCTTAAACATGGGGCCGCGTGCGTAGAAGGCCGAGCATTTGGGGCCGCTTCGGGTATTGGATGAGTAGGCAATCTTGCCTATTCGCTTGTATAGGCAAGATTGCCTATTCAGATTAAGCGAGGGACGCGTGGACAATCGCACACGTTATCTACAACTGCTGAAAGACTACGGGATCACCCAGGCCAAAAGTGCTCAACTGATTGCAGCGGTTACTGGCCGCCCTTGCGCAGTGCGCACAGTCCGATCATGGGTTAACGACCCTGAAAAGCCTAGTTCAACACCGTGCCCGGATTGGGCCGTTGCCAAGCTCGAACAGGCAATTGAATACATGCAACGCGCGCTGGCGCGACGTGCAGAAAGCTTCGGGGAATTGACCGACCATGGCAATACCGTCGAGCAATAAGCAAAGCAGGACCGAAAATGAATCGTGAGCCACGGAGCTACATTACCGCCGAAGATCTACTGCCGGAGTTTGAACATTCCCCAGAACCGGAGGACGGCGCTCGTTATGTCGTCGCACGACACGGCCCGGACGGGATTATGACTATCTACACCCTTCGCCCGTATTATCGGAAGGCAAGCGATTCGTGGCTTTTTACTTCGGGCTCGCAAGCGCGCAGCGATGAGGATTATTGGCTGCCTGAAAGGCAGTTTGATGAGGCCATGACGAGGGCTGAAGAACGCAGCCAAGTGCGCCGACTGGGCATCTTCAAGGCTTAGGCTTTCCACTTAAGATTCACCGCTGAAGGATTTCAAATGCTGTACCTGCTCTTATGTTCCCTGGTGATGATCGTCGCCATGTCCAAAGTCCACAAAGTAGTGCTGCAGATGCTCGAGTTTATGAGCACACCGGAGGTTGCACGACCGAATCCGGTCGCGGCCTTGATCCCTATACTGGTGGCCACAGCCTATACCGCACCAGTAATGACCCTGTTCTTCGGAGTCTTTTACACCGGCGAGAATGTGCGGGTCGATGCCAGCAGTGGCCGCATGCAGATATACCTGCTCCTTTCCGGCGCTCTGGTAATCCTGGTCGCAGCGTTCATCGGAGCACGAAAGGCCTGGTCTGACAGAAAACTGGCCTTCTGGGCTTGCGGTCGTCTTGTCATTCTTCTCCTCGCGGGCACGGTCGGAGTGCTATCAGCCTACAAGCACCTGACGTTCTTCAGCTCCGATAATGACGGCATCGCCAACGTTGAGCTTTTGCGCGATGAGGCCGACCTCGGCGACATGAAAGCATGCTCAAGTGGGGTCGCCCTGGTGCGATTCAGAGACACTGGCCCCCTCGCCTACCGCTGCCCCACTAGCGTCCTCTTCAATCAGGATTCTCAGCAGCCCTTCACGCCATGGCCTGACTACGTCGAGGGCAGCAGTGAAGACCTTGCGGTCGCCGTGCGCGATATCAAAGCTGCCGTAGAACACGAGGCATCTCTTCAGCAGCTGGAGCGCTAGGCCCACACCTGAGCCGCCTCGACACCCATGACGACATTTCTCGCTTCTTCCACCAAGGTCAGATGACAAGAAGCTGCTTGATGTCGTCATCGTTCAACATGAAGACTGGCGCCGTGCCTTCGGCTCCCGGGCTCCCCATCAAAGCGAGATCTGCGTACATGTCCCTTGTGAGGGCAAAGCCTTGCTGCGCAGTCGGTGGCGTGAAGATCCCCTTGAACTCCAAGCCCGCACGCTCGTAGAACGGAACCAGATCATCGCTGCACAGCAAGCAAGTGCCTTGCGAATCGTCGAGTACACCCCCCAGCAACTGGCTGCCAATGCCATGTCCTCTGAAGGCCTTGAATACGAAGATTTTGTGCAAATACCGAGGCATGGCTGGATCTGGGTGCACGAAAAACATGGCATAGCCGTAAAGGCGACCGTCGTCATGACTGATTGCAATCTTTAGGTGGCCAGCGCGATAACACTCTTCAAGGATGCCAACGACATGGCGGATCGCCTGCAACGTCTGAGCTTCGGAGAAGCCCATGAAGTGCATGGCGAGCCCGGGTTGTCCTAATAAATCAGACAAAATCCCTTTCGCATCATTTTCAAATATCGACGGAAGGAAGCTCTCAACGATGTCATGGGGCACCGCCCACTGCTGTGTCATGGAAGTTCTCCGTGAGTTAAGAGGACCAAAAATGGGGCCGACCTACTGACAGCCCTCATGGCGCGCTTGGGCAACCAGCGAGGCTGTAGTGGGCTTGATTCTGACTTCACCGTGAAGGAGGTAAACCCGTTGCCCTGAGCTCGGTTATAAGATCCCGCGGGTGACAGACAGTCCAAGCTGGGTTGCTAGAAGCACGGCTACATCTTCGGACTCGGCACAGTCAATCCAATAGGCTGGGTCCTGGACGACCGCAATCGCAACCGGCGGCACGTCCGGTACTTCATCATGACGATAGAAGTAAACATCGACCCCTTGCCGAAGGTAATCAGCCATCGATGCACGATTTTCAGGGAAGCTGCGCATCACGTGATCGATCTGAGCCTTGCTCAGCCCACCCAGGTTTGCCTGGCGCGATACCCTCGTTTTCTGGTTCTTCATCGATGTTCCATTCCTTATTCGTTTTCGCGAAGCCACGCACTTACCCGTGAGGGGCGGCGCCGTCCAGTTAGGACGATTGGAAGAGCGCCAGCCACTGCTGGCACAATTCCGTCGCGGTATCGTTGCATATCAGTGGCCCGGCAAACGCCCCACGCACGTCATCTGCCAGCCATGCCTCAACCGGCTCGCGCAATTTCATCTCGAACTGCAGCAAGGTCAACAACGGGATTTCAGGATGGCAGCGCCATGTCAGCGCCTGGGCATATCGGAGACTGTCGATCGACGCCATCCGATCTGTCACATTTTCCTGTGCGGCAACAGCGAGGGCCTTGCGGGTCCGTTCAACCACCTCAATCTCAACTGCCATAGTGCCTCCGTTATTTTCCCCGTGTGGATCTGCGTTTTAGGTTTTCGGGAACGCCGGCTTTAATCTGCGTCATTCATCTGGATTTTATGTCCAGAAGCTGTGTTTTTTTGATCCCAGCAATCATTTCCTCGCGAACCCCGGCCTCCTCCGCGTACGCTGGCCACAACTTCATGGCCTCACGAACTTGTTCGATGACCGACTCTGGGTTGAATCGACCGATCTGCCTAGCGAGGATGCGCAAATCCTCCAGGGTGAAGCCTTCACGTTTGCCATTGATACTCATCTGATGGCTCGATACCCAATACGAGTCCGCTCGGTAGGACCAGGCCAAATCGTAGGCCGGTGAGAGGACCCATTCGCCGGTCTGGTCCATCGACGCGGAAAAGTTCTTCGTATGGTCATCGTTATTGCAGCCTAGGACATTGAAAAGAGCCCGACGGTAGAGCTCAATCGCATCGTCACGGGAGAGCTTCATGCGGCGCAGCACCTGAAACGCCTCCTCATAACTGAAGGCTCCCGGCTTGGTGAAATCAGCATGTGCCAACGCGCAGAGGGTTTGGACGTGGAATTTCTCGCCGTCATCGGTTCTGTCGAAGCGGCGCGTACAGAAGTGACCCCGGCCATTTTCCTCAATCAAGCGGCATTCGGTCATGTCGATACCGGCCGCTTTCGCTAACCGAGAATAGGCATACTCGATCCGACCGAAGCCAAGAGGATCACCCAAGCTGCTGGCGCCTTTCTCCACATCGAATTTCAACAGCCAGTGTGTGAAACCCTTTGGTGCAGGAACCTGACCAGATCGGATCTCACCCTGCTCATTCATGGCGATGACCGCTTTTGGCCTGGCGCCGCCCGCACTCGTACCAATCTGAAACAATCGGTGCATCGCGTCATCCTCGGCCGTCGTCGTCTCGTGATTGGCGAACTTCGCGGTGAAGCTCTCACGATCGGATAGAACGTCACCGGCAAGCGCCACCAGGGACTCGAGCTCAACAGGGACGCTGGCTCCCAAACCACCGTTGATTACCGGATCATACTCGAGGGCGCCCATTGCACGATGCCCCGTGTAGAGCAGGCGTTCGACCGGGCTAAAGGATGCTTTGTCCCGCCCTTCACGTGCCAGCCATGCGTCGATCAACGCATTACCAAAGTCATCTGGCAGGGAGTCAGACAAGCACGCCGGCAGCCCTTTGAAGACCTCAGGATTGAGACCGGGAAATGAGTAGATGGTGCCAGCGCTTAACGGCATCGTCAGCGGAGCGATCTCAAGCCCGGTGCTGATAAATTCTGGAAAGTACTCAAAGCTACCAAGCCTCTTTTCTTCATCCCAAACCAATGCCCCGACAGGCTGCCCCCAGAGGCTTACTCGTGCTGTGCTGGCTACCATTCGCTGCTGTCCTTACTAACTCGCTTGCTGTGAGTGACTGAAGGATGGCTTTTGCCCTCCCTCGCTGTGAGCTTTCCAGTTGAGTGCCGTCCCACACTACCTGTAGCGCGAACGCGCACAGCGCCTTTCATCTTGAGGACCTGGATAGGAGAAGCTGGGACCTCGGGAACGATCTGATTCACTTGATCGAGCATTCCTAGCGCCCGCATTACCGCGATGAGCGTCGTTAACTTTCCTTGACCGCGCTCCAACTGGACGATAGTTGGCTTGCTCACACCCACCTCTTCTGCAAGCTGGTCCTGCGTCTTATTCCGGTTTAAGCGTTGCTGCTGAAGTCGTGCCCCTAGCTCAACGGCAATTGCGTCGTCAGTCATGCCATGAATGTTCATAGAGGAAACCTTTCTTTACGTAAATACGAAAATCTCGCCTCAAGGAAAAGAAAGCTTAACCTTGTTTACACAAAGCTTACCCCCAACCAATCTATCCATCAAGGTAAAGAAATGTTTCCTTTATTTGTAATAATCAGCGATTAGATAAAGAAATCTTTCCCTTAATGATAAACAAACCCTGAACCTGCCCTTTCTCCGAGGTCATCCTCGGATGTGCACGCGTAAGTAAGTCACCAACTCCTGGTGCCGCGGGTCCGCCTCCAACGGTGGCGCAGCGGTTCGGATGGCTTCCAGACACTCGGATAGATTGGTTGGTGGCCACTGGGTTTGCTCACCAATCACCAGGCTCAAAAAATCCAAGGCCTGTTCTGGGAAAGTCCTGCAAAGGTCCGCTTTATGAAGCATGCGTACCGCGGTATCTGGATGCCCCAATGGCTGTAGCCAAGCACGAAGCATCTCCAAAGCCTCAGGGAATGCTCCGCCCGCCGCTACACACAATCGGGAGAGGGTCTCGGCAATCACCGGCGTCATAACATCCTGGCCTTTTGGCCAGAGGTTGTTGATAAAGGGGGCCACCCGGTTCGTCCAGTAGTCCGCACGTTGATCGCCCGCACCTTCCAGAGCATTAACCAACGCATTTGCCGCGTACCGCAATCCTTCTGGAGGGAGCGCGCGGACGGCGCCAGCAAGCTCGGAGGACGTGAATGTATCGCCCTGATCCAGTGCGGCATAGGTCAAGAGTGAGGCGTACTGCACACGATGTTTGCCCAAGGCTTCATAGTGACGAGCGGAATCCAGAAACGAGCCCTTCAGCACCTCCATCAGAGGACGGTATAGGCGGGGCGACCACAAAAAACCTTCCCATGCCGCGCGAGCTTCATGCTCAGAGGTCTGCCATTCAAAGTGAGGTAGCAGGTTTTCCGAGGCCCATTCAGAGTCAACCCGGAACAATGCAATAACATGGGCCGCGAGCAAGACCCGCCCATGCCGATATTTTTCAATGCCACCATCGCAGAGTTCCGTAAAAGTGGGCTTAAGCTCCACAGGCAACCCTTTCCCGTCCTCCAGTGACCGCCGATACCACCATTGGAGCAGCGCCTCGGTGACATGCCCAACGGGATGATTAATGGCTCGTCCAACGGGGTCATCCGTATCATTGCCGTCGCGGGTGTGCAGCTCCAGGACGCGATGCCCGAGCGTGAAGAATTCCTCCTCGTGCCCAACAAAGGTTTTAGCGACGGTCCTCAGCCAGTAGCTCACACCGTGCGTTACGGATGCCATGGCCTCATCCGGTGCGCCAGCCAATACGGGTGCCATATAACGCCAGGCGCGTGAGACGTGCTTGTCTTCTGACCATGCCTGCAGCGCCTCGCGCCAGCGGCTTGCCGGCCAACAATTCTCTTGTGCAAGAGCCCACAAGGCGCAGGCCGTAGTTGCAAAGTTGTCGCGGCAACGCTCCCTCCAGTCATCTTGCTGGAAGTAATCGGCGTCTGGATGCTGCTTTAACCACTGAATCAGTTCACGGCGTCGGCGGGGAGTGGCAGTGAATTTTCGCCAGTTATCGTCGCTTCCGCTCCAGAAAGGAAACTCATCGCTTTGATCTTCCGCCAAAGCCCACTCTGGGTATTGCCGGCTGAGCGCATCCAGCCGTTCCTGTCCCTCCGGGCTCAACGTGGCGCCGGCGCCGATGACCTTTGCCAGCCGTTGCCATACTTCCCGATCCAGGATACGTGCCAGCCGCTCGGGATCGGCGTCGGCATTGAACATCGAGCGCGGCGGACCGACAAGAATGGCGCGCTCAAGCTCCAGGACCACCTCAGGATCGCCTTTCTCCGACAGGGCAACGAGCAAGCGTGTGGATTCACGCTCAGTCTCCAACGACCAAAGCCACCAGTTGTCATCCGCTAATAGCCATTCCAGGGCCCGGCGACTACCTATGACATCACCTTTTGTTGCAGCAAAAAATGCCAGGCGCTTGAAAAGAGGATATTGGACGGTCCACCAGAGCTCCGCCTCGAGGGCCGCGCGGACTGGGTTAACCGCAGCCGTGGCCAGCCAGGCATCCCGCGCCAGGTCGATAAGCGCTGTCCAGTCGTTGTAGTCGTTGTTCTGTGGGTGCACATCGATCGACGGCTGCTGTGAGTACGAGTTGTCACGCCTGTCATCAGCGTCCCCCAGCTCCCTCATCAGGTCGAGCGCGTCTCGCAGCAGGCCTGTGAAATCGGCGAGAAGATCGGGCAGCGCTCCTTGCCAGCGTTCGATACTGGACAGGTCCTTCAGGTTGGAATGGACGTCATCCGCCACCAGGACGAGCTCCCATCCAACCAGATCCCTGAGTCGTTGTTGCTCTTGGTCTTCACCCTCCGCGGCGGAGGAACCGTAAGGCGCACGCAACGACACACGTGGCGACAGTAACTCCCTGAACTCAAGGCGTAGAGACGAAGTAAGCCCATCACGATTGAATCGGTTTCGCCAACGGTATAAATCGAGCGCCCGCGGACCGACTTTAACGCGGCCTCCGAGCAGCAGCCGCCAAAGGGTACGCATCAGAGGCCCGGGTACCCCATTGGGAGCACCCGTTCGAATTCGGGTCAGTTCGTCGGTTTTACCTTCGCGCTCGAGTGTGGCCAGTTGCTCTAAGCTGTGCTCGATACCCGAGGCAAAATTGACGTGCAAACGGCCGCCCCAATTGATGAGCCAAAGCAACAATGCAGGATCATCCAGGTGACGAGTCAGCCACCGCGCCAAATGCCCCATCACCGCATCCCACTGACCGCTGACGCCGTCGCTTTCTACCACGCTCATGAAGGGGGCCAACGTGTAAGGCAAGGGCCTACGCATCAAGCTGAAGGCGAGCTTGTTGTCCAGGCGGGCATTCGGAGGCACCCCATACCGGGCAAGGTCTATATGGCCGAAGCGAGTCTCACTCAACGGCGTTAGCCAATCCAACGAAGGCACCGGCTCTAGATCCGCAAAGCGCTTGGCAGGCAGGCCGTGACGGTCACTTAACGCCCAAAGCATGCGACCCACGAAATCGTCCTCCTTGGTACTTGCCAGAGGGCGAGCAATCGCGCTTTCAACGACGATGCGTTCCTTGCCACGCACACCGTCACGGTAGGTTTCCGCCCATGCCTGCAGGGTCTTGTGCAGGTACGTGTGACGACGGTGTTCCTTGTAGAGGATTGGTGTGACGTTCTTGGCCTCCCACTCGTTGGCGCGATCTTCCTCTTCGCCTCGGGAATAACTGCCGAACGCGAACATCTCCGGGGACGATTCGCCGAGCAGCCGGTCGGCAGCGAGAGCATCCATCATGTACCGAAGAACGGGGTCGGCGATGCTGTAACCCACGAAACAGACGGTGTAATTGCGGAACAGCTCGCTGACGAATCCCGCGGCCCATCGCTCAGTGAGGTACGCCAGGCCAAAATCACCGCTGGAAATCACCAGGCGATCCAGTTCACTTGCTGTGGGGTCCTCGCTCAGTAGGCCGTGCAGATACACCAACCCGTCCCAGCGCTTTTTTGGCACGGGTAACAGGGGGGCTTGGAAGGCGTGGACCGGAAAGGTCTCCGCAGGGGTCACCTCTTCGAACAAACGGTCGAAGTTTGTAGTGATCAATCGCGTGCGCCCATCGCGAGTCCTGCCCAGGTTCAACAGGGCCTTGTGGGTTGCGGTGGCCTTGGGCGAGCTCAGGTCTGGCGTGAGAATGCTCGCCATCGTCTGCCGAACTCTCGGGCGCCCAACTACAGCTTCTAGGAGTCCTACGGCGGTGTCGTATTGCTTGGACTTGATCGCCAGTTCCTGTACCGCACTCGCATTCGGCTCAAGGCGGCGATACAACTCCTCCACAAGGCCGCGGAACCCTGGCAAGCGTGCGGGGTAGGAGATACCTGCCCCACAGAAGAACACCACGCGCCCCTCCTCGTGCGCCTGCAGCAAACGTTCGGGAATGTAGGGGCCATTTTGGACGAATTGCGGCATTCAGCGGACCTCGGAAATCATCCGCACCCGGGCATCTGGCAGCAGCGGGTAGCCGGCTTCAGTGATGGCGGAGTGCGTGACCTTAAGGGGGACGAAATCGCCGGGCAGGCGGTCGATGGTGTTTCGGTGGGCCGCCAATACCAAGGGAGCTGCGCCTGTAGCTGGCTGTGTGATCAGTCCATCTCGCATTGGCTATCCCTGAGTACTATTCGGACGGCATAAACAGCGATCCAGTAGTCTTGCACAACCGTCAGGTGCATGTGCAGTTGGCGCCGGCGGTATTGGCAGCGCTCGACCGCTCAGGACTCAAAGTCCTGTCGAGGACGCTCGCGCTTGAGCAGCGCTGATCAGTCGATTAATTCTCCGATTCCAGGAAGATACGCCACATCCCATACTGCTGACCTTCCTTCCAACTGCCCTCCAGGCGGCGACCATCGGCTAGGTGCAGCGTCCCGCTCGCCTCAAACCCTTTACCGCGAATGAGGTAATGCCCTTCCCCCTCTGCTTCCCCGATGTACTCAACGAGCTCGCCGTCGTTCATGTATTTGACGATAAGCTGCTGTGGAGACATCTCGACGATGCACTCCGCTTGAAGATCTGCAGGTGCTTGAGGATAGAAGGTGTCCATCTGTGATTTTGCGAAGCGCTGGGTGCTCATCTGGCTGGCGTCCTGATTACTTTGGCTGGTCGTGCGCGCATCGAGGCGCGGATCAGGATAGTAGATGTGAGCTGCCGCCTCAGGCAAACACACAAGCTCAATGTGGACCAGCACAGGGAATCACCCCCCCCTTTTCTATCTCTTGCGCGCCACCAGGATTACCACCGACACGGTGGTACCGGCAAAAGCGTTCTGGGCCAAGATTACGAAGGGGTGCCGAGCGCGAAATATTTACCTGACACAGCCCATGTGCCTCGCCAGCATTGAGCAATGGATCAGTGTGCGTCTGCGGCGAGCATGGGGCGTCAGTTCCGAGATTAAGTATCGAGGTCTGCGCCCTGAATCCCGGTTAGTGATAACCCAAGGGCCAGGCAATCGAGTTGGCTTTCATGCGCCGCGAGCTGGAGAGTGGGCCGGAGGTTTATCGGGCCTGTGATGTTTCCAGCAGACGATCAGCCGGCTCTACCGCCAAGCGGGGATTAAGCTCGGCAGCTCTCACAGTGGACGGCGCTCACTGGCTGCTCGTGTATTGGCTGCAACCGGCGACGTGGTGACAGTGCAAATGATCCTGGGCCACCAAAGCTGGTTCACAGCAAGCCTTATCTGACGGTCGATCAGGAAACTCTGCGCCGGGCATACGAACTGGCTTTGACGTAGGTTTCGTACCGCTGAGGGGCGGGAATAAGGGGTTGCAAACTGCTGGAGTGTGGGAAAATACCGGTACTGAGTTGGGATTTCGACCATGGCCGTTATCCTGAGAAATATTATGCTGAAAGGCCTGATGACACGCTGATTTATGCCTGAACATGGCCTTGTGTTTCCGGCGACCCGTGAGACGCTGAACCCATAACGAGTACCGAGGAAATCGACCATGGCAGCCACAACCAAAATCATCCAACCGGGCGGGCTTAAAAAGCGTCTGATCGGCACCATCAAAGCCGCAGTTAAAAGTTCCTCAGTGGCCCACACCTGTGACTGGCTGGTCAGTGAGGGTTATGCCTCTGATGCCGTCCACGCTCGCGAGCTGGTCAACTCCGCTCTAAACGCATAGGAAATCGCCCAATGCAAACTGCTATCCACGCTCGAAACACCCTAAATGCCGCTGGCATCACTCTTTCGCTCGGCCACACGCTGTTGACCGACGATAGCGGACAGTTTGACCCGAGCGGTTCCGGATTCGTCGCTGTTCATACCGGTGGCGGCTGCATGGCGCTGCGCCGTGACTGTGGTGATTTTTACATTCTCATCACCTCTGAAGATGGGAGCGATGTACCCGATATGCAGGATTGGGATAGCAATCTCATCGGTATTTACCGCGAGTCTGATGATGAGGAAATTGCGTGTGTCGCCGCGATGGAATGGCAACAAGTACTCTCCGACTAACCAGACTGCCCCGGTTCGCCGGGGCTGTCGAAAGCCCTCTTTCTCAAGTCGGTTTTCAACAGTCACAGACACAATGGAAAAGTCTCTGCATTATTCATAATGCCCGCCCAGTTGCGGGCTTTAGCAGTACCAGGGCGCGGTTGTCGCGCTCGCATATTGGGAGTTGGATCATGTCAGCCGTGAGCCAGAAAAAACCTACGATACTGGAGTTGTTGCAGATTTTTGTGATCGCTTCCGCCCTCATCACCGCTGGCACCTATCTGTATACCTGGAGTCACGATCTGGCCCCGCAGCAGGAGCAAATCGTCAAGCTCATTGGTGCCGCCATACCCATACCATTTGGCTTGGCTGTGGCGTATATCTGGTGGGCTTTTCAAACCCCAATTACCGCAGCAGTGGGCAAATTCAGCTCAAGCCTTGTAGGCATCCAGCGCAAGGCTAAAGCCATTTTTTGCAACCTGATAAATCGGTTCAAATAAGGGCAATCATGTTCACAGATAAAGCTCATCGAGCAATAAAGTTCGGCGCAATCTACTCGGTTGGGTTTCTGGTCGTTATGGCTGCGCTGGTGATTATTTTCCTGCCGAGCCTTCAGCTTTCGAGGCTCGCAGTGGTTGGCCTGTTCTTCCTAAGCATTGCACTCGGTGGGATCGGCATTTTTCAAGGTAGTTGTCGCGTCAACCGTCTAACTATGCCGCCATTTTCTCGTTCTGTTGCTCTCGATCCGGGTTCAACAACACGGTGCCGATCGGTTCCCAGTTACGCGTCCGGCCTGA
>NZ_JAENSQ010000057.1:0-16364 GCF_016613125.1 Pseudomonas sp. MF6776 | reverse complement strand
AGGCTGAAACCTTGGGCATGACCGATTTGAATGGTGGCGCGCTCTTCAACGCTGAGTTCGGAATAAGACATAGGGACAGCACCGTACCGGAAAGGTCAGGTGTTGCACTCAGTTTTCGCCGCCGCCCACCTTAAGGCCTAGCCCTTCAGGATGTCGCGATAGGAACGTGAACTACGCCTTGAGCGGGCTTACCGCATCCACGAACCGTAGAGAGCATCGTTCAGTGAATTGTGAGCTTTTGCTCATGGGGACTAGGCTGCGGGATATCCACGACAACGTCTTTAGCACCGAGAACCTTCGCCAGGAACAGCGCCGTTAACCCACCGAAAAACTGCGCGATGATGAACAGCGCTACGTCTGACATCCGTATCCCCGAGAATGTATTGGTGAACACGCGAGCAATCGTCACCGCCGGATTCGCACTTAAAAACCAGTCGGACCCTACGCATGCGCTTCAAGTTTAAATCATGCCGCCCGTCAGGAGACACATGCGAAGATTCGTTGTAAATAGGAGCCACTCATCGGTGGGTATGTGCCGCAGAAATATTTTTTTGAAAAAAAATACAGACATTACAGAATTGTAATTCTTCAATCATCTCCCTGTTATCTTCAAATTGCAACGATACAAGTCGGCGACGATACGAAAGCGCAACGCGCTTTCCGTAAACAATAATTCCAGCCGAAGAACTTACTAGTTCTGCCAAACCTAAGGAGTGATTAATGGATAACAATACAAAATTCTCAATGGCCGCTTTAGCGTTGGTTGTCAGTTCTGGGCCTTCCATGGCATTCGCAGAGGAAAAGACTGGGGGATTTATCGAAGATAGTAGTCTTTCCGTGCTAAATCGAAATTTCTACTTCAATCGTGACCATCGTAACGGGCAATCAAGCCCCACAGGCAATGGTTATTCAGAGACTTGGTCGCACGCGATCATCAGTAAATTTGAATCCGGTTTTACTCAAGGCACTGTCGGTGTGGGCGTCGATGCTTTCGCGATGATTGGGTTGAAGCTTGATACGGGTGACGGTCGAAATGGTGGTCGTAGTTCGTTCGATGTACTGCCTGTCAATGGCGATGGTGAGGCTCGAGATGAGTACACAAAAGTCGGTGGGGCAGCAAAGGTTCGCGCTTTTGACACAGTAGTGAAAGTTGGTGATGTTTTTCCAGCGAACCCCGTCGTGGCTTCTGGCGACTCAAGACTACTACCCGAAAGTTTCCGCGGTGTAACCGCGACCAATACCAGCATTGAAGGACTGACTGTTCAAGGTGGTCGCCTGCACGCCATGAGCCAACCAGTCTCCAGCAATATGCGCGACAACTTCGCGACATTCTATGCAGGGCCTGTTAATTCACCTTGGGTAGGCTATTTCGGCGGCGACTACAACGTTAACAAAAATATCATCGTTAGTCTCTATTCCAGTCGCCTCAAAGACGCTTGGAATCAATACTATGCGGGCACGGGATTGAATTACTCACTGTCTGATCAGCTTTCTGTATTCGGTGGCGTGAATTACTACAAGGCCGTTGATGAAGGAAAGAAACTGCTGGGAGAATTCGACAACAATATTTGGAGCGCTAAAGTTGGCGTGAAGTATGGTGCGCACTCACTTGCACTTTCTCACCAGCGAAATAATGGTAATGACGACTTCGACTATCTGCGTCAGTCGGACTCTATCTTTCTCGACAACTCGATCCAATACAGCGATTTTAACTCGCCAAAAGAACGTTCGTGGATGGTTCGCTACGACCTCGACATGAGCTCGTACGGCGTACCAGGCCTGTCGTTTATGACACGTTATGGTCGCGGCACCGACGCTGACTATTCCAACGCTAACGCAACATACATGAGGCGCGATGCAGACGGGAACCCGTTGACAGATCAGAAACGTTGGGAGCGCGACATTGAGGTGAAGTACGTCGTTCAGACAGGTTCCTTGAAAGATATGTCTTTCCGCTTGCGGCAAGCGAATACTCGCGCAACCGCTTTTGAATCGGATCTGGATGAGGTCCGTGTGATTGTTGAGTACCCACTCGCCATTCTGTAATACCTAAACGGGAAAATTCTCGGTTCTTCTAAATTGTCCCATTTTTGATTGAAAATTTCAAAATTGTAATTTTTCAATCATCTCCACGTTAACTAGGATTGCTTATAGTGAGTGGGAGTTATTAGGAATCTAGCTAGCGCATCTGGTTAGATCTCTACAGACAAGTAGCAAGCCTGTGAAAATCTGGAAACTCATTGTTGTTCAGTTAAAGCTACAATTTCACCTTTAGAAGCTCCTTCGGAAAAGGGTGAATTTTTAAGACGTCCCTCGGGACGTCTTTTTTATACCTGTTCGAAGCGAATCTAAAAAACGCCCGATTCCTATTTTTCATATCAGTCGAGCGTTATAGATTGTTCAGATAGTAGGATAGCTACTAGCCACCACGTTTGCGACACTCTCCAGCCACAGTGTACCTAATCGTATTTAGCTGCCCATTTGAATCTTCATAAGTCATGGCGGCTGGCACCACCGCGCAGACTTTTGCAGGCCGCACCACACTGATCACTTTCACAACATCCATCTTCATTCCGTACTCGTATTGTTTCGCTACAGGTGCGCTTTTCCCTTGGCTAATAGCATACTGCTCCATAGCTTTAGCATTAGCCGCCATCATTTTCTCAAAGGTTTTGTCTCCTCCCCCTTCAGCAGAGACAAGAGAGGATAACGCCAGAGTTCCAGCGAGAGTAATAATGCTCATGAATTTCATATTGAGTACCTCATATATTAACAGTTACCAGAATATCAACTAGAACATTGCGTAGGTGTGGCGCCAGGATTACCGATGTCCAATCTGCCATCCAAAAAAAACCGCAACCGGAAACCGGAAGCGGTTTTTTTTATTCAGCGTACTGCTACATTTACATTTCATCAGTCTCATCTTTAGCATCACTTGACACTACTGGCTCGATTTTTCCTTCTTTAGCCACGTACTTCTCCATTGCTAGATCATTTGCGACCATCATTTTCTCAAAGGTTCTGTCTCCGCCACCTTCGGCTAAAGCAACTGAAGAAAGGACTAAAGCACTCGCAAGAGCAAAAATTTGAGCAATTTTCATACTGACACCTCATCTAGTTGACACTCTTAGGGTATCAATTCGAACCTATCAACACGGTGGCGCCTAGATTACAGATTCGTTATGTTGCGCACATAAAAAAGCCCCCCATCGAATTTCGATAGGAGGCTTTGAGAAAACTAAATTATATGGATGCTATTTTGTCGTCTTTGGTTTCTTCCTCGTCTCGGCGGTGCACCCATTGATAAAGAGCAGGCAGTATCAGCAGAGTCAACACAGTTGAGGATAGGATTCCCCCGATTACTACGGTAGCTAGAGGTCTTTGAACCTCTGCCCCCGTTCCGGTTGCCAGTGCCATCGGAATAAACCCAAGAGAGGCCACGAGAGCTGTCATCAACACCGGACGTAAACGTGTGAGAGCCCCTTCATTAATTGCGGAACTTAAAGAATGTCCTTCCTCGCGTAGATTACGTATGAAAGCGATCATCACCAGACCGTTTAGCACCGCCACTCCCGACAACGCGATGAAACCAACACCTGCCGAGATCGATAGCGGGATGTCTCTCAGCCATAAAGCCATGACACCCCCTGTCAATGCGAACGGAATACCAGTAAACACCAGTAGGCCATCCTTGAGGTTGTTGAACATCATGAACAAGAGTGCGAACACCAGAAGCAGGGCAACCGGCACTACAATCTGTAGTCGCTTGGCAGCGGATTGGAGCTGCTCGAACTGCCCTCCCCAAGTGGTCCAGTAACCGGATGGGATTTGCACTTCCTTATCAATGGCGCTACTGGCCTCCTGTACAAAAGAGCCGATATCACGCCCACGCACGTTGGCGCTGACGATCACCAGACGCTTGCCGTTTTCTCGGCTGACCTGGTTAGGTCCCAACACTAGATCGAGGGTCGCCACCTCTGAAAGAGCTATGAATCCGATCTGGTCAGCATTGGTGTTGAGCAACGCCGGTACCGGGATTAGCAATGTGGACAATCCCTCGAGATCCTTACGCATCGCGTCGGATAAACGCACCACCATGTCAAATCGGCGGTCTCCCTCATACATCGTACCGGCTTGTCGACCGCCAACTGCCACCGCAATGGTGTCTTGCACGTCGCCTACGTTGAGTCCGTAACGGGCGGCTTTGTCGCGGTCGATGTTGATGGTCAGTACCGGCAGTCCCGACGTTTGCTCAACTTTGACCTCGGAGGCACCATTGATCTTCTGCATTGATGCGGCGATTTTTGCAGCGGTGCCGTTGAGCACCGCCATGTCATCACCGAATACCTTGACCGCCACATCACTACGTACGCCTGAAATCAACTCGTTGAAACGCAGTTGAATAGGCTGAGAAAGCTCATAGTTGCTTCCGGGCATCGCAGCTGCAGCTTTTTGAATATCGTCTATCAATGCCTCCCTTGATTTATTCGGATCAGGCCATTGACTCTTCGGCTTGAGCATCACATAGCTGTCAGAAATGTTTGGAGGCATTGGATCGGAGGCAATTTCGGCAGTACCTGTACGACCAAACATCCGTTTGACCTCCGGTACTTTTGCCAATACCAGGGTTTCCAGGCGTTGCTGCATCTCTACCGATTGCGTCAGGCTGGTACCTGGGACACGCAATGCTTGCAACGCGAAATCGCCTTCGCTGAGACTCGGCACAAACTCACTACCCATCCGACTTGCGACCACACCGCATATTGTGATCACGCCTAATGCCATGGCGAATGCCAACGATCGATGGCCCATGACCCAGTCCAAAGCTGGAGCATACATCCGGCGGGCGCCACGCATGATGACGTTTTCTTCTTCCTTGACCTTGCCGGTCACGAACATCGCAATCGCAGCAGGGACAAAAGTTACTGACAACAACATCGCCCCCAGTAAGGCGATCACTACGGTGAAGGCCATCGGGTGGAACATTTTTCCTTCGACGCCAGTAAGCGCAAAAATCGGTAGGTACACGACCATAATGATCAACTGACCGAAAATTAATGGTCGGCGTGCTTCCTTGGCAGCAGCGAATACTTCGTGAAAACGTTCAGAGCGAGTGAGGATGCGCCCGTGGTGTTGCTGCGCATGGGCCAAACGCCTGATGGCGTTTTCAACAATTACCACCGCACCGTCGACGATGATGCCAAAGTCCAAAGCCCCAAGGCTCATCAGGTTGGCGCTAACTTTATTGGTAAACATGCCGGTGAATGTGAACAACATAGCGAGCGGGATAACCATGGCAGTGATCAGCGCTGCACGTATATTTCCCAAGAACAGGAATAGAATCGCAATCACTAGGATTGCACCTTCGATCAGGTTCTTTTTTACCGTGGCAATCGCCTTGTCCACAAGATTGGTACGGTCATAGACAGTGACTGCTACAACCCCTTTTGGCAGTGAACGGTTGATTTGCTCAAGCTTGTTGGCAACGGCCTGCGCCACGGTGCGGCTGTTCTCGCCGATTAGCATGAACACTGTGCCGAGCACCACTTCACGACCGTTTTCGGTCGCTGCTCCCGTGCGCAATTCACGGCCGATATCCACGGTTGCAACATTCTTCACACGTATTGGCGTACCGTCGACATTGGCCATGACGATATTGGCGATATCGTCGGTGGTTGCTACTTGACCAGGTGCACGAATCAGTAACTGTTCGCCGCTGTGCTCGATGTAACCGGCACCGACGTTAGCGTTGTTGCGCTCCAGCGCTGTAACAAGGTCAGTCAGCGTGAGCTTGTAAGCGGCCAAGCGTTTTGGATCGGGCGCAATCTGATACTCCTTGGCAAACCCGCCAATGGTATTGATTTCGGCGACCCCAGGAACATTGCGCAGTTGAGGCTTGATGATCCAGTCTTGAATCACCCTCAGGTCGGTCGGCGTATAGGGACTGCCGTCCTCCTTGACAGCCCCCTCTTCAGCCTCGACCGTCCACAGGAAAATCTCACCAAGACCGGTTGAGATCGGTCCCATGACAGCTTCCACACCTTCTGGCAGTTGCTCTTTGGCCACCTGTAATCGTTCGTTGACCAATTGCCGAGCGAAGAAGAGGTCCGTGCCCTCTTTGAAAATAACAGTAACTTGCGACAAACCCGAGCGTGACAGCGAACGAGTTTGTTCTAGAGCCGGTAAACCAGCCATTGCTGTTTCGATGGGGAACGTGATGCGTTGTTCGGTTTCCAGTGGTGAAAAACCTGCTGCCCCCGTGTTGATTTGCACCTGGACGTTGGTGATATCGGGAACCGCGTCGATCGGCAGCTTCTGATAGCTTGCTATACCGAGGCCGGCCATGAGGAAAACCGCGAGCAGTACGATAATGCGCTGCTCGATGGCAAATTGGATCAGGCGTTCGAACATGAGAACCTTCTCGTGGAAATGGCGGATCAGTGGGCGTGTTCAGCCGAGGCTTTACCCAATTCTGATTTCAAAATGAAACTACCGGCGGCGGCGATTTGAGCTCCGGGCTCCAGGCCTTCCTTGATCTCGACCAGACCCGCCGAACGACCACCTGTCTCCACTGGCTGAGCTCTAAACCCGTCCTCCGTTCGAACGAAAACAGTTTGCTTGTCCTCGACCGTCTGAAGAGCCGCCTCAGGTACAGCGACCTTTGTCTGCCGAGTACCGGTGTCAACCTGCACGGTCACAAATAGCCCCGGACGCCATGCACCTTGTGGATTTTCCAATGTCACGCGGACCGTGGCTGTACGGGTTTGCTCGCCCAACAAACTGCCGACATAGGCCACGGTTCCAGTGACTTCAGCATTCAACTCCGGCGCACTGACCTTGACCGATTTGCCTACGAGTACCTTGTTCAAATCCTTTGGTGAGACTCCAAAGGTCACCCACACACGCGACAAGTCGGAGAGCGTAAAGGCATTGGTGGTTTCGCTGACAACTTCACCGAGGGCCAAATGTTTCTCGACTACAACCCCGTCAAACGGCGCACGCAATTCATATCGATTACCCCCGCTGGCGACCGAGCTACCACTCAGTACGCTAATTTTTTGCCGAGCATTGCTGAGAGCAATTTCAGCTTCTTGCAAAGCCTGGCGGGCTTGCAGGAAGTCCTGTTCTGCAGAGATTTTGTCCTGCCATAACTGTCGCTCTCGCTCGTAGGTAGTACGCGCCAACTCAAGACGACGTTGCGCAGCGGCTTGTTCACTGCGCTGATCAGAAATTTGTTGGCTAGCGATTACGGCCAGCAACTGACCTTTTTTCACTGGTTGACCAAGATTGGCATGAACCGACTCAACGACACCAGGTACGCGGGGCACCACGTGCGCAGTGCGGTCTTCATCAAAACGGATTTCTCCAGGAAAGGGCAATGAAAGGCTGATGCTCTGCGCTTTCGCTTCAACCAGTTGGATGCCGGCAGAGCTGATCTGCTCTTCGCTCAGAGTCAAATGACCCTCTTCAGCTTCGCCTTCTGCGTGTTCGCCCTCGGCCGGTTTTCCGTCAGCAGTTTCATCGCCGTGATCGTCATAGCCTTTGCCCTCCTGAGTCTGAGCTTCAGCTGAAGGCACCGATGGGCTTGTCATCCAAAACGAACCGATGCCTATACCTATTGCCAAGGTTAGTGCCGAGACGAGGATTAGTTTTTTATCCATGGAGACTCCCTGCGCAACCCAGTCGGCATTCACGGATTAACGTGGTATTGCGATACTGAGCAGCGGTAAAAAAAGCGTTATATGAAATTCACGGGGTACGAGTGAGAATGGCAACATCACCGAAAATTCGCTCGATACGCACCCAGGCGTCTGTCGCCTCGGCGATGGCTTGGATGTATTGCGTGCGAGCGCTAATCAATGTGCGCTGAGCATCGAGCACGTCGAGAAAGTTAAACTTACCCATTTCGAAACCTCGGGTAGCGGTATCGACGGCACTTTGCGCTGCAGGCAGGATGGTTTGATTGAACGACGCCACTTCAGTGTTAGCAGTCAGCCACTGATCTAAGGTGGTTTGGATCTCTGTGCGCAGTCGTAACTCACTGGCATTCCGAAGGTCGCGAGATTGATCGGCACGGCGGGCTGCGGCCAGTACGTTGCCTTGGTTACGGTTAAACAACGGGATGGGCATAGATAGCCCTACGACATTCACCCGCTCGCGCTCACGCTCGTCGTATTGACTCCCGATACTCACGGTCAGGTCCGGAATTCGACGAGCCTTCTCAAGACCAAGAGAGGCTTCCCGCTGATCTATTTGCAGTTTTGCTAATCGTAGCTCTGCAGTTTCACCAATTCGGCTAAACAGCAGCGACGAATCGGGCACGGTTGGCATCGACCGATTTGGATCACCCACGGACACAAATGCAGGCAAAGGCGCCCCCATGACCTGAGCGAGTCTCTGGTAGGCACTGGCCTCATCCCGCTCAGCCCGCCTCAACTCTAGGCGCACTTCTGATAGCTGAACCTCTGCGCGCGTACCTTCAACGGGTGAGGATTTGCCACTCTTGATGCGACCTTGCGCTGCACGCAAACCGCGCTCGGCGAGCTCAAGTGATTGACGTGACAGCAGCAGTCTTTGCTGAGCCGTTGAGGAACTATAAAAAGCCTGAATGACATCGGCACGCAGAACGTTACGCTTGCGCTCCAACTCAATCCCCGCTGCGTCCTGAGCTCTATTGGCCACTTCAATCCTAGCTCCACGCTTACCGCCAAGCTCTATCGGCTGGCTGATCATTACCGTCGTGGTGCGCGAGTTTCGCCGAGTATCTTCAGCCTCCCAGGAAACCTCAGGGTTTGGAATCAATCCAGCCTGCTGTCGCTCTCCCTGAGCAATACCTGTCTCCCATTGAGCGGCCGCTAGGTCTGGGTTGTTGGAAAATGCAGTTTCAAGCGCTTGATCCATTGTGAGCATTTGAGCGTTTGCGGCTAACAAAGGAGCATTCAAAAGAGCAAGGATCGAAATAAGACCTGCTTGTAGCATGGTTTTATGCGTGATTGGGTGAGCAATAAACTTTCTAAACCGAAGTAATTCCATCATTCCCCAAAACCTTTATACAAAAAGAATTTCCCATGAGGCAAATATAATTCCGCACACCTATCAACAAGGTGACTGAAGAATTACAAATACGTTATCTAACGAATAAGCCTCACTTAATGCATTAGGATTAGGGCAATAAGTGCTCGCACCAAGCGACATCCCTAGACAAAAACGGGAGGCGGCTCTTGTACTACAAGGTGACGAGGGTCGCACGAAACCTTGTTAGTTTTAAACTCTATGATCCCAGAAAATTAAAAATGCAACCAGAATCCAACATTTAAACAGATGGTTAACTTTAAACAGATTCAACGAAAAGAGCCATTACGAACCACTTTAAGAAGGGTTAATTCCTATGCGTATTCTTGTGATAGAGGACGAGCCAAAGACTGCTGAATACTTACATCAGGGTCTAACTGAAAGTGGCTATATTGTAGATTGCGCATCGACAGGAGCTGATGGACTCCATCTGGCACGGCAGCAAGCTTATGATCTGGTATTACTTGACGTAAATCTTCCTGAAATGCACGGATGGGACGTTCTTGAAAATATTCGGCGGTCTAGCAGTACTAGGGTAATGATGCTTACTGCAAGAGGACGCTTAGAAGATAAAATTAGAGGATTGGATCTGGGGGCTGATGACTATCTTGTCAAGCCATTTGAATTTCCAGAGTTGCTGGCAAGAGTACGCACTCTAATGCGTCGTAGCGAACACATACCAATTCAAGAAGTGTTAAAAGTTGCTGATCTTGAACTTGATCAAGGAAGGCATCGCGCATTTCGCGGAAAACAACGCATAGATTTGACGACGAAAGAATTCGCACTGCTCCATCTATTAATGCGTCAATCTGGAGAGGTGTTATCTCGTACTCAGATCATTTCATTGGTTTGGGACATGAATTTTGATTGCGACACCAATGTTGTCGAAGTTTCGATACGTAGGCTCAGAGCTAAAATAGATGACCCATTTGAAACTAAATTAATCCATACGCTCCGCGGCGTAGGTTATGTACTGGAGGAGAGAAAATGAAGCAAGTCAGCCTGTCAATGCGATTGGGTTTGACAGTAAGTATAATGGGAGCAGTACTAGTAGTTTCTTTAGCGATTCTGGCCTATTTAGCGCTTACCCACGAGCTTGATTTGCGTGCAAAAAACAGCTTAGAAAAGAAAATGAATCAAATTGAGCACAGTTTACTGATGGATATCAGTACTAGCAACATGAGCCTAAAGCCACACGCACTATTAGATCAAGTGCTAGGGCATGACAATCTTAATCTCACTATTTTTGATGATGAAAATCTGAGTGTCCCTGTCCTGAGTTTTGGAGCAGATATAACCGTAGTTTCTAGGAGCAAAATCGGAGCAACCGATAGCACTAAGATTTCTTACTACTCCTCGGCACAGGAAAGCGAAAATCACATCCTCACAGCAGCGAAACTCATGAGGCTAAAAGATGGTGAATTCGTATCAGTCTTGCTGACTATGGACCGCTCGAATGATGAATCACTGTTAAGCTCTTATTTGAGTTCAACCATCGTAGCGGTTCCGCTGTTGTTGATCCTTATTGGTATCAGTGCTTGGGCGATAGTGCAACGCGGATTGTCCCCACTCCGGGAATTCTGTGAAGTTGCGGGAATGGTATCAACCCAAGATCTCAGTCACCGACTCTCCGTTGTCAATATGCCCCAAGAGATCAGTGAGCTAGCTCATGGCATAAATTTCATGCTTCACCGACTTGATAGCGGAGTCCAACAACTCACTCAGTTTTCAGATGATTTGGCGCATGAGTTGCGGTCACCGATTACGAACCTTATGGGGAAAGCACAGGTAACTCTTTCTCGTGATCGCTCAGTAAAGGAGTATAAGTCTGTACTAGAGTCTTGCACCGAAGAGTTGGGGCGAGTCACTAGAATTATATCTGATATGCTTTTTTTAGCCCAAGTAAGTCACCCAGCCGCACTTGTACCATTCGAAAACATTTTGCTGGAAGACGAAGCTTTAAAAGTAATTGATCTTTTTTCTCTTTCGGCTGAAGAAAAGTGCGTCGGCATAACCGTCAGTGGTCAGGGCAAAGTTTCAGGCGATCGACTCATGATTCAGCGCGCCATTTCGAATCTTTTATCAAACGCCATTCGTCACTGCCCGATAGAAGAGTCGGTTGTTATTTCCATTGAAACGCGAACCGAAGAAGTCTCCCTTTCAATAAGCAATCCCGGAGTGGGAATTGAACGCCATCACTTGCTTAATATCTTCGATCGTTTCTATCGAGTGGATAATAGTCGCTCACGAGCTGAAGGTGGCACTGGATTAGGATTGGCTATTGTCCGATCTATCATGAGCCTCCATCATGGAACAGCAGATGTCTTTAGTATACCAGGGCATCCGACAACCTTCAGAATTACATTCCCGAAGAACATTTCAACTAGTAACTTAAACTCTCAAAGACCAGGGGAGGTTTTTAGTTAGGATTTAATTTAATCAAAAGCAATATAAAACAGCTTGGCTGCACGAGTCAGATCACTAGGTAATATATGAGTGGGGATCGATGCTTAAAAATCCAAAGACAACATTACTCTTTTTGCTCAGCCAGAGATGAAACCGATGACTCACCAATGGATAGTGAAGATTTAATAGCCCTGTGCAAAATATAACCTTCGTCAAGATACATTACTAGTGCCCAAGAGCAATCCAACGTGAACATCTATTGGTACCGATCTTTGTGACACCCACCTATTACGCAGGTTGATCATGCCTTCATGGATAATCACTCGAGAGTGTGTGGTCTTGCAGATATAGCGTCGCAACCCCCTACTTCGGAATTAAGCTAAATTCAGCATGTTTATTCTAAACTGCAAATCGTATAGACTTTCGTGCAATCTAGATTTTAACGTTATCTTAAGCGCTTGGTGCAAAATTAAATCCCTACTGCAGAACCATTCCGCCTCCTGAGACAATTTTAGAGATTACATAACTGCCTTTCTATAATCAATATTTTCAGCGCGTTTAATTTAGTGCAATCCAATTATTTCGCACAATATCAAAATAAGAATGGCTAAACGGGGTTAATGGGCACGCGACTCAAGGACATATCCAGCACCTCGCAATGTATGGATAAGCTTGTCGTCAAAAGGATCATCAATTTTAGCTCGAAGCCTCCTCATTGCTACTTGAACAACGTTCGTGTCGCAATCACTACTCAGACCCCAGACAGAAGACTTAATCTGCGTGCGCGATAGCGTCGTGCCTGATTGACACATCAAAAAGTGTAGCAAGGCGAACTCCTTGTTAGTCAGGTCAATTCGCTGGTTAGCGCGAAAGGTCCTGTGCCTACCCAGATCGAGCTCCAAATCGCCAACGCGAAGCACATTTAGCGATGCCGACGACCCAGTTCGACGCATTAAAGTACGGACTCTAGCTAACAACTCAGGAAACTCAATTGGTTTGACCATGTAATCGTCAGCGCCTAGATCAAAACCCAAGACTTTATCCTCAACACTACCTTTCTCGGTAAGCATCATGATCGGGGTAATAATTACCTCGCGAATACTTACAAGTAGATCCCAGTCGTCACTTTGCGGGGGGTTTACGTCTAGTACTACAAGGTCATAAGCCTGTTGGGAGACTAAGTTTATGCCATCGATTCCGTTTTGTATGCAATCAACGATAAAGCCGCTTTCAGTCAGACCCTGGCGCAAATAATGAGCGGTTTTCGGATCGTCTTCTATTATCAAGATACGCATTTATTATAAAGTCTCGATACTAATTGAAAATACCACCACACTCATTTAGGCAACTTTACTCACCGGTTCACTTTAGCATCTCAACTGGATGAGTTAAGCCATTACAGAATATCGCGCATTTTTTCAGTTTCTGTTAAATGAGTGAATTGAGACACACGACCATACGGCAAATAGATTTTAGACTACTTGATGACGATAGATGGTCTTATTACAAATTTGTAATTCTTCAGTCACCCTCGCGATAACTCTTATGCAGTACATTGAGCATGCAATATATCTAAACACTCTAGACGCTGCAGATGTCCCTACTGTTAAACGATGAAAACGGCGCGCCTTGGGGGCGAAAATTTTGTGATGCCATCTCGCATTAGAAAAATGTTGTGGTCGGCTGATTCCCTGCCTCGGGAATCATTGATGACGACCGCGCATGAGCCAGCCAATGTAAGACGAGGAACAGTCACCAACCCGTATTATCAAATGAGCCAAGACTCGCAGACGCCGAGCGGGAAATACAGAATAGCGCAGCCAGGCTTTAACAGAGTTTGAACCCCGATGCCGTACTAAAAACGGCTGCCAAAGCTTTCAACGAATATTTGAAATCAACTGCAAGGCGTCGCCTGACTCCGAGGAGTGTGCGTTATGCGAGTACGGCGATGTTTCGCGCAATGAGGATTATCGGCATTCGAAAGTGGTGAACTTGGTAAGCGCATCAAGACCGCTTTGGTCTCTCATCCGCAACTAGAATTCCTTTTTAGACAACTAGTCGCGCCTATCAGAATAGTGATCTAAACAACGTCATCACCTATGCCTTCGATACTAAGACAGATGCGCAACGTCAGCAAGAAAACCATACCCCCGCGACCCAACCACCATCATTTCGCTCCAAAAAAAATTGTTTTTTAAGTCAAGTCGAGCGGATCTATCAGTACAACACTTACTTGGGGGGCATCTCATGAAAAAAATCCTCATCGGTTTTGGCGTTTTGGCGGTTTGGCTAATCGTGGAGCTTCAACCAACCGAGGAAAGCGTTGAGGGTCACTGGTGCATCCATGAATTACATCGCTCTGTTGCTGATTTTTTCTTCCCTAAAACGTAGCGGCAGTCCAGTGACAGTTTGCGCGCACGATCATGTCGAGATATTCCGAGATACCCATGAATAAAAAAATACCAATTCTGAGTACGAAAATTATACTCAGTAGCAATCAATTAATTATTGCAGTTTCAACTTGGCTTCTGTTGTTCAGTAACTGGCCATTTTGGCGAGTTGTTTGGAAAAGCGTGGGAGGCCTACAAGACGGAAGCATCTTATTTGTGCTTAGCCTGCCTTGGTTCGTGTTGATGTGGCTGTACGTGTTACTCAGCGCGATGGCTTGGGGACGCTTCATAAAGCCTGTGCTAGCCATTGTTCTGTTGGTTGCGGCAGCAGCGAGTTACTTTATGAATAGCTACGGCATTGTAATTGACTACAGCATGCTAACGAATGTTATTCAAACAGACATCTCTGAGACCACGGACCTGCTGAACTGGGAGTTACTGCGATGGATGCTGGGTTTTGGTGTTCTACCGGTGCTGCTTATCACCCGAGTCCGTTTGATACAACGATCGCGCACCCGCGCGCTTGCTCATCGATTGATGGGGCTGGCGGTAGCACTTACCTGTTTGGCAATCATCGTATTTACGCTTTACCAATCTTATGCATCGCTCGTACGTAACCATCGCGAACTCAGATTGATGTTAGTTCCTTCGAATGTGGTTTCGGCAATCCATGGGTATATGCGTCGCCAGCTAGCACAGCCCACAGAACTAAAAATCATTGGTGCTGATGCCCGCCAAGGAGAAACTACTGCGAGTGTAAAAAAATCACGCCTGACGTTGTTAATTGTGGGTGAAACCGCTAGGTCCGCGAACTTCTCGCTTAATGGCTACACACGCGATACCAATCCGGAATTGACTCGGCGTGGTGTCTTAAGTTTTACCAATGTCAGTTCATGTGGAACAGCTACGGCAATCTCCTTACCTTGCATGTTCTTGGATGCGGGTAAACAAGGCTATAAAGACGGTATGGCGTTACGGAGAGAAGGCTTATTAGACGTGTTGCAGCGGGCCGGAGTATCGGTACTTTGGAGAGATAACAATTCGGGTTGTAAAGGTATTTGTGACCGAGTAAAAAATGAGAAATTGAACAATCAGAAAACATCAGGATTATGCAGAGCAGGCGAGTGTTACGACGAAGTCTTATTGCAAGACCTGCAAGCTTACTTGGATCAACAACAGGGTGATTCAGTCGTGGTTCTCCACATGAAAGGTAGTCACGGCCCATCCTACTACAAGCGCTACCCACGCGAATTCGAGCGATTTGGTCCCGTTTGTGATAATAACCAACTAGAGCGATGTACGCGCGAGAGCATAGTCAGTGCCTATGATAACAGTATCGTCTATACAGACTATGTACTTGGACAAACGATTGACTTGCTAAAGCGCAACGCTGAGCGCTTTGATACGGCTATGCTTTACGTCTCTGATCACGGTGAGTCTCTCGGCGAGAACGGGATATACTTGCACGGACTGCCTTATGCTATGGCGCCCAAAGAGCAGACTAGCATTCCCATGGTTCTCTGGATCTCCAAAAACATGCAATCTCGTCAAAAACTAGACGTTCAATGCTTGAGGGAACAGCGAGGCGCATCACTATCCCATGACAACTTATTCCATTCGATATTAGGATTGATGAATATCCAAACTTCGGTATATCGACCTGAGCTTGATCTGTTTAGCGCATGTCAATCCAAAGCCTTGGCCTCATTAAAACTTACTTCAATGACTGGCCAGCAGCAGTAATAGCAGCCAACTAGTGGCAAGAATGAAGTCTAAAGATCATCATTAAAATTAACGCACACTCCACTCAGAGCCATTCATATTAGAATGGTAAGTTTTCAAGCATCTAAAAAAACTGCGACCGACTGTCCGTCTTTTTATTTGACGATTCAGTCGGCCTTTGCAACACTCAATACGAGTATGCCTTCCAGGTGCTTTGCAAATAAAGTAACTCTAAAACTATAATATAAATATATTTAAAATTAACTGCAGTGGGGTTCCTCGGTGAATTTGCGCGAAACATCGACCGCTCCCAAAGCTTCCAATGTTCGGCGTCCTATCAGTACGGGATAGTTCATCTCGCCTCGATCTTTCAGAGAAAATTCCTCTTTATAAATTTTATCTCCTATGCACATCGTCATCATGACGACTGGACGATGTTCAGCGCCGCCGGCACCTCTAACTTTTACATTTCGTTCAATCCGTCGTTCGAAGAGTGCGCTACTCACCTTCTTAGTTTTGGTGTCTTTGACTTTAACGTTAAACCGAATCCATTCTTCTCCATCTTTTTGGAATCTTTTTAAGTCCTTCGCATCCATGGATGACGTAAGAGCCCCAGTATCCAACTTTATTTTCACGGCGATATTTTCTGGCGGTTACAGGAGCTGAGTGCAACACGGTTATTGAATTGAAGCTGGAGCATCATGCCGCATAGCCATAGCTTCCTGCATCACCTCGTCCATAACCTCGATCGGACACTTGAAGTCGAAGCGCTTA
>NZ_JAENSQ010000056.1:0-17472 GCF_016613125.1 Pseudomonas sp. MF6776 | reverse complement strand
TGAGTCAGCTGCCGGTAATGCGTAGTCATCTGCGCTTGAATCCTTCGGTGTGAGAGCCTGGATTCTACCGGTGGCTGGCTCTCTGCCTCTCGTTTCAAGCGTTGCGCTTATTCTATGAATTCAGGGCGCAAAAGCTTCTCCGTCCAAGTTGCCTTGGTATTTAGTACCTTCCGAGTCCGTTAACACGTAACTCAGGCCTGCATAGGGCTTGGCATCTCCAAACTCATCTACTAGGCGAAAGCTGATCCAGCCCCCGCGTAATGGGCAAGTTCGGCTTTGGTCAGAAAGCAATGTTTTTTCTTGGTTCTGCATAAAAATCCTTATTCATTACAGCCAGGATACACGGTGCACTCACGTCCATCTTGTTTGAAAGTTCTAAATTGAGGCGGTGTTGTGCATAACTCTTCTCTTCCAGAGTTCCATCTCCCGGTACAAGGTTTCCAGCCGTTAGGAACTTTTACCCAGTAGCGTAAGTAGCTGGGTACTTCATCATTTGACAGCTTGAATGTCACATGGATCGTCTTATCAGTAATCGCTTTTTTTGAAAAGGATCCGCCTGGTTTGCGACGCTGTAAACGACTCTCTGGAATTTTCCATTCAGGATCTGCAGCAGAACACGATAATAACTTCTCAATCTGATCTTTCTTGGCTTTAGCGGTGCTTATCTGAAAACTCCAAGCACAGAGACCTCTTTGCTCGATTAGATCCGGGTAAGGTGTCGCGTTACTGTCTGTGCTTTCGGTCTTGATAGAAAGCCCACCCGCCATCTCCAAACCATGATCCCAAGCGTCCGACCCATACGTGGCATTAACTTCGTAGCTCACCCTCGTTAGCTCCATCGAGCAATCCGCAATGTGAAACTCTAATGGAACGTCTGTAGACACCGTCTGTTCAATGTCTTTCGCGTCGATCGTATTTGATTTCTGTTGTTGACGGGTCACTGAACCACCCAAACCAGAGCTGTATACTTGACAGGTTTCACCCTGCTTAGGTGAATACTGAGCTTTTGAAGTAAAGCCAAATTTTGCAGGAACAGTGGCAATCAGCGTGAAATGCTCTCTGCTGTAGTAACTCGTCGCACCCTCAACAGAGTCCTTCGCTATCTGTCCAGCAAAACTGCATGCACCAATCAACGGTAATACTAGGAAAAATGCAGCTTGAGCGCTGTTAGAAAAGTATTTGCTACTCATTAATGGCTTCCTACTCAACACTGTTTGAATGGATTGTGTATTTGTGAAGCCAGTGGTATCTCCGTAGACATTATCTGCAGAACCGACTTTGCCTTGACCGTATTGGACTTCCGTTGTTGGCGTATAACAGTGCTTCCCAAACTTAAGTTATAGACCTCCCAGTCCTGAGCCGATTTGGAGAAATAAAGAGCTTTTGAAGTGAAACCGAAGTTCGCAGGCACGGTAGTGATGAGGTTTAAATGCTCGCGGGAGTGGTAGCTCACGCCGCCTTCTGCAACTTGGCGCGTGAGCCTGCAGTCGCCGAGCAGCCACAGCACTACGACCGCAGCCACTAGTTGAATTATCAAGCCGCGCTGCCTGCTTTCTGATCAACGAACACTCGTTGGCACCGGTCAAAGTGCTGTTCGGACGTTTCTCCGGGAAGTGGTTCCCACGCGACATCGGCCATGCAAGCTGGGGACAGACGATGACTCAGCATCATTTCGCGCTGTTCCGGTGTGCGCCAGTCCCAGGCCTCAAGCAGGTCCATTTGCTCCTCAAGCCATTCACTGACAACTCGGGTTTCGGCCAGTGTTGCAGCCGCATCGACGTGATAGGTCAGCAACCAGCGCTTGAGGTTATCTCGCAGGATGCTTCTGGCTTGCTCGCCTGATTCCGGAGTGCGGAGCCATGGTGCCGGATTCGGCACCGGATACATCCCAGACCTACTGTTATCTGCACTTTTCCATTGATCCTGGTCCCAATACAGCACGCTGCTGATTGGCCCGAGCAGCAGCGGCCATTCGGTTTCTTTCATGTTGCCCAGGCAGCGGGCCAGAACCCGGTTGTCTTGAAAACGGAACAGCGAGCGCTCGCCGTCTTCGTCGATGACCATACGGGCAATCCAGTGCTGAGTAAGGCTGTCGAGATCAGCCTTGTCCATGCTGCCGATCCAGCCCCAGTTGCGCTGTGGGTCATCAAGTAGTCTGCGGAACGCATCGTTGCCCGGGTTCTGTAATTCGGTCAGCCATGGACTGATGGCGGCGAACTGCGCGTATTCGGTACGGCGGTAAAGTTGTACCGAGCGTTGCATGACTCCGGCGCTATACAGCGAGGTGACCGGATTGGGTTCGGCGAGGCTGTCCAGTGCCAGAATCAGTACGCGATTGAGTCTGGCCTGTTCGCCTAGCCAGTTGTTGAGTGCTTCGCTCATGCTGTAGCTCCCAGATCGCATTTGCCTTCGCGGCAGGCTTCGCAGATCGGGCAACGTATGTCGCCGGCAGCGCGAGCGGCTTTGGCCAAGGCCATCTGTGCGGCGGCCGGGACGAGCAGGGTGCCTGCCTTGTCCTTAGCGGCAGCCCACGGGATGACCGGTTCCAGAATCCCGATCCCGGTCCCCACCCCCGGCGCCCCCCCGGTATTAACCTTCACCTCAGCGCCACTAATCGTCACGCCACCCGCATCGACCTTCACAAAACTCCCACCAGCCTTGGCCGTGAGCTCCATGCCCCCCTCAACCACAACCTTCTCGCCAGCGTGGTAGTGAATCTCCGTCCCAGCCTCAACAAACTGCGCCGTACCCACTTTCACATGCTGGGTCACGCCCACGGTCAGGTGATCATCCGCCCGCATCTCGCTAATCCGATCCAGATGCGTAATCCGGTGCTCCTCAACCTTGAACTCGCTCAGGGTGTTGGCTTCAACCGTGTCGTGCCGTTCATTGCCGACCCGAATTTTCTGGTCGTGCTCGATGTTTTCGTCCCAATCGCGTTGTGCGTGGATGTAGATCTGCTCGACGCCTTTCTTGTCTTCGATGCGAAACTCGTTGTAGCCCTTGCCGCCCGGTGAACTCAGGGTTTTGAAGGTGCTGCGGGTTTTGTTTGCCGGCAGGTCGTAGGGGACGACGTTTTCCTTGTGGTACAGGCAACCGGTGACGAGTGGCTGGTCGGGGTCGCCTTCGAGGAAGGTGACGAGGACTTCCATGCCGATGCGCGGGATGGCGATGCCGCCGTAGGCTGCGCCGGCCCAGCCGCTGGCGACGCGCATCCAGCAGGTGGTTTTGTCGTTGGACTGGCCGTCGCGGTCCCAGTGGAACTGGACTTTGATGCGGCCGTACTGGTCGCAGTGGATTTCTTCGCCGGCCGGGCCGGTGACGACGGCGGTCTGGCTGCCGAGGACTTTCGGTTTCGGGTTTTCGAGGGCAGGGCGGTAGTGCGCGTCCCACGGGGTGGCGAGGAAGCTGTTGCGGTAGCCCTGGTGGAAGTCGCTTTTGTTGTCGGTGACGTCGCTGGTGACGTTTTCGCCGAGCACTTGCGGTTGTTTGCCTTCGTGGAAGACTTCCAGCAGCAACCACATATCGTTCCACTCGGCGCGCGGGTGTTCGGCGAGGGTGAGGAAATGGCCGCTGGTGAGGGTCGGTTCGTCACCTTTGCCTTCGGCGAGTTTGTAGTCGCTGCGATGGCGTTCCAGGGCGCGAGTCGAGAGGAATTTGCCGCGCTCGCGAGTGGTGAAGCGGCCGGGGTAGTCGTAATCCTCAAGGTCCGGGGCGAACTCGGATTTGGCCGCGCCTTCGGGCAGGATCTTTGGTTTTTCGAAGTCGTAGTCGCGGCGGCTGACGCGGGTGGTGCGGGTTTCCAGGCGCAGGTTGAAGCGCTTGATCACCGGTTTGTCGGCGCTCATGCCGGAGTCTTGCTGGTAGCTCACGGCCTTGAGTTTGCGGAAAACGGTCTGGTCGTCGCCGAACACCAGTTTGTGGCCGCTGCTGCTGTGCTGGAAGTGGAAGTGAATGCCTTCCTCTTCGCACAAACGCTGGATGAAATGCAGGTCGGATTCGTCGTACTGCACGCAGTAATCGCGTTCCGGATACTCGGCACTGAGCTGGAAGCTGTAGGCGTCGGCGAGGATGCCGCGATCTTCCAGCACCTGCGCGATGATCTTCGGCACGGTCAGTTGCTGGAAAATCTGCTGATCGTGGTTGTGCCGCAGGTAAGCGAGTTGCGGCACCAGGCTGATGCTGTAACGCGTCAGGGTTTTGCCGGAATCGCCTTGCTCGATGCGGTACACCAAACCGTGGATCGTGCCTTCGCCGGTGGCGCCGAAGGTCAGGACGCCGCGCTTGTGCAGCAGCTCTTCGAGTTTGAGGTCGGGGCGAGCGCTGACCAGTTCGAGGTCAAAACGGAACGGTTCGTTGAGGGCTTCGCGACCGGTGAAGCTCAGGACTTGCAGGTCAGCGGTAACGCCTTCGAGGGTGAGGGTGATGTGGGTTGCGTTGGCGTCCAGCATGCCTTGAATTCCGTCCGTTGAATAAGCAGGAGGTGGATGTTGCAGGATTAGACCGTCTCGTTCAAGGCGCAAATGCCGTACGCCCAGCCTGTGCGGGTTATAGGGAAAACCCTTAGGACGAACGTTCGGCCCAATAAAATCGGGTATTCCCCAAAAGCATGGCTCGCTAATCTGGAGGGTTCAAACGGCAGAGCGCCGAAGAATAGCCAGTCAGTTTCAGACTAAAGTCGCCTGTAGCACGTCAAAGCCATCTGCCATCATTGCGGCTCACCCCTGCGTGTTCACTTCCTCTCGGCGCTTCATTGATCCGGGACGGGAGCTATTTTTCTGGCTTATTGCGCGTTTGCGCAAACGCTTCAATGTTGGAGTTTTTCATGCGTCCCCCATTTTTTCTCATCACCCCGCGCCAGTCGTTTGGCTTCGGAGCCTTTGTGCTGTGCGCCGGTTTCACCGCGCAAGTGCAGGCCGGCGGATTTCTTGAAGACACAACGGCGAAAATCGAGTCGCGCACGGTGTACTTCAACCGCGATTTCCGTGATGGGCGCACGTCCAACGATCAGGGCGCTTCCAAGCGTGAAGAGTCGGCGCAGGGTTTCATTCTCAATCTGCAATCGGGTTACACCGAGGGCACGGTGGGTTTCGGTATCGATGCGCTGGGCATGCTCGGCTTTCAACTCGATTCCAGCCCTGACCGCAGCAATAGCGGCTTGCTGCCATCGAGCGGCAACGACCCGCGCGGTTCGAAAGGCCAGTACGCCAAGATGGGCCTGACCGCGAAAGTGAAGGTGTCGGACACCGTGCTGAAGTACGGCGCGCTGCTGCCGGATCTGCCGCTGCTGAAATACAACGACGGCCGTTTGCTGCCGACGATGTTCAACGGCGCGATGCTCACTTCAAAGGAAGTGAAGGATCTGACCTTTATGGCCGCACGTTTGGACAAGTACACCGCGCGTGACTCTACCGATTCGCAAGACATCCGCGTGCACTGCAAGAACAAGCGCTACGCATGTAACACCACCGCCGACCATTTCGACATGTACGGCTTCGACTACAAGATCAACGAACGTCTGACTGCGCAGTATCACTACGCCGAACTTGAAGACATCTATCGTCAGCACTTTGTGGGGTTGTTGGGCAATCAGCCGTTGGGCAACGGTGTATTGAAAGCTGACTTGCGCTTGCTGAAAAGTGCCGACAGCGGCGATGCAAAAGCCGGCTCAATCGACAACCGTGCACTGAGCGGCATGCTGTCTTACGCCATCAGCGGCCACACTTTCAGTACTGGCTGGCAACGCATGAGCGGTGACAACTCGATGCCGTACCTCGATGGCAGCAACCCGTATCTGGTCAACTATGTGCAAGTCAACGACTTCGCCGCTGCGCAGGAACGCTCCTGGCAATTGCGTTATGACTACGACTTCAAGGCGATCGGCATCAACGGTCTGAGTTTCCTGACGCGTTATGTGAACGGTGATCACATCAAGGCCGTGGGCAGTGATCAGGAAGGCAAAGAGTGGGAGCGTGACAGCGAGTTGAAGTATGTGATTCAGACGGGGACATTCAAGGACGTGAGTTTACGCTTGCGTAATGCGACTTACCGCACGAATTACCAGCAGTTTGCGCGGGATGTGGATGAGACGCGGTTGATTGTGAGTTACAACTTTTCAGTGTTGTAACCGTTGGATTGTCGGAATTAGACCCATCGTCATCGCGGGCAAGCCCGCTCCCACAGGGATCTCCAGTGAACACGGATTCTGTGTTCGATAGACGTCCAATGTAGGAGCGAGCATTTTTCAAGCAGCGCGTCGCTTCAAAGTCCGGGAAGTGAAACCTGGAAAGCCTGCTCGCTGCCGGAAGGAGTTACGCCATAACCACCGCCAAGGGTGCCACTGATGGAAATTGCCCTCGCCAGGTTGTCTTCTGTCCCGGCCATTCCCAGTACTTCAGTCAACCCTTCGGCAGGGCTCCAAGTGTAGACGCCCAGCGGCGCATTCGAATCGGTGGGCACGCAGGTCATTATGGTCTTGTCGACGGCCTGGGCAAGTGCTTCGACCTGGATGAGATTACAGCCCGAAGGTACGGGTACATACGGAGCTTGATTGGACACTTGGCGCCACAACCGCGGCCGTACGATTTTCCCAGGCGTCGTATCCGTCTCCTTCACGACGATGAGGTCGTTTTCGTTGAAAAACTGGGTCTCGGTTGCGTAGCCATTCGCAGACGCCAGTGTTGTCGGCACTGCGTCGAAACTCGACCAGAAGGTCGCTTTGGACGGACCATTCGTGTAATGACAGGTTCCCGCGGCCTTATCGCTATTATTGATCGCGGTAACTTTGCAGCTGATTGCATCTGCAGGCGTCTTGAGCGTGTTTACAAGATATTTAACGCCATCGTAGGTCGCGACCCTCGGGCTGTTGCCACAATTGAGCGCAACATTCGGAAGGCCGTTGTGGGCCTCATCGTTAATGTCGGCAACTTTGCAATTATCATAGCGGTTGGAAACCATGATTGGCTTTCCTTCACCGAACAGCGGCCATAGAACTGCCGTCTGTCGTGTTCCGATACTTTGTCCTGCTACTTGCCCGTGCAGGTTGGCGGCTCCAAACGAAGTTCTGAGATCCAGAATCAGAGGAAGGAGTTCGGTCGGCGGACCTGAGGGCGTATTAATAGACCATGTCACAACACCACTTATCCCTAGCAGCTTTTTACAAGTCCCCACCATCACATTGACTCCCATTTGATGAGGGTCGCAGGCCGAGCCCAAGGCCGGTGGCTTCAAGTTGATGAAGGTTGAAGGTGGACGGAAAAACCAGGCCTGCGTTGGGGTCTGATTTATGCAGGCGCCCAGTACGTTACCGTTGTCGGTAACCGCAGCGGTCAAACACGTCTTGCCAGTCGGTCCGACCAGCACGGCTTGAGGGAGCGCCGCTTGAGCGGGGCTGAGCATCGACATCAACAGCGGTAAAAGTACAGCGGTAGAAATGGCGGTTTGTCGCGCAAGGGATAAGTTCATGACGGATCTTCCATGTTCGTCGTTCAGGTTTTGCAAACAGGCGTCGATGCAGAATTCGATGTCCTGGCCTGACGGCACCGTGGAGGTTAGTGGCGCTGTCGAACTTAGTAGAGAGGAGAGACAAGCCGCAGACAACTGGCATATCTGACAGGTGACAACCTCCTCTTTGCCATGTTAGGCCTCGCGGGTGACTACACGGGTGTTACAACCAATGCCAGAACCGGCTCCAGAAACCTCGGTTGAGGTCTTCCTTGCAGCCAGCATATTGCTGCGCATACATGTCGGAACGATTCTGCACCTTGCGCGCGGTCGGCATCAGCCACGCTTTGCTGGCATAAGTCTTGTTGCGATAACCGCCCCAGCCTTCGTGATTGTTGAGGTACTGGCCATAGGCGTCGTATTTGTAGACGCCGTTGATCGAGGTGGTCTTGTCCATGTACCAGCCGACGAAGTCGATGGCGTCGTCGAAGTCTTCGCGGTCGGCCCAGTTTCTGCCGGTGCTTTTCTGGTAGTCGGACCAGACTTCATCCTTGGCCTGCGCATAACCAGAGGCGGTCGAGACGCGGCCCCACGGAATTACCCAGAGCAGGTATTTGCGTGGCGTCTTGGCGTCGTAGCGGTAACCGGACTCCTGATACATGATCGCGAACGGCACCTGGATCGGTACGCCCCAGCGCTTTTGTGTGACTTGCGCGGCGTCGTACCAATCGCTTTTTTCCCGGAAGATCTCGCAGATGTTTTCAGGCGAGCGGGGCGGCGAGGTGCCGCAGCCCGTCAACAGCGCCGCGAGTATCAATAGTCCAATTGTCTGCCGAGAATTCAAAAGCCGTCGTCCTGTGATGCGCATAAAAGGGCGACAGTTTACGCGTTCAGGCCAATTGATGACGATAGGGCAGATCCGGGCCGGTCTTGCTGCACGTCAGCGCCGCCGCTTGCACAGCGAACTTGAGCATCGCGTCGATCTGCTCGCGGGCCAATTGCTGCACGCCTTCGACCGAGTCCAGACCCTGCTCGGTCAGCCAGGTAATCAATGCAGCCTGGAAGGTGTCTCCGGCGCCAACGGTATCGGCGATTTTCACGGAACAGGCTGGCACTGACCAGGAGCCGTGGGCGCGACTGAACACGCTTGCGCCTTCACCGCCACGGGTGAGGAATACCATGTGGCAGCGATGCTCCAGCCAGCCTTCGATGACCCGCTGCGGATCATGCTCGGGATACAGCAGGCTCAAGTCTTCATCACTGACTTTGATCAGATCGGCCAGTTGCACCAGCGTGGCGATTCGCTCGCGCCACAGATCGATGTTCGGCTCGGGATTGAGGCGTACGTTGGGGTCGAGGCTGATCAGGCGTTTGCCGCTTTCACGCTGCACCAGCGCCAGCAGTGTGTCGCCAATCGGCTGCACCACCAGCGAAAACGAGCCGACGTGCAAGCCGCGCACCTCAGGGCCTAGTGTGGGCAGATGCGCCAGGCTCAGTTGCCGATCAGCGCAGCCTTCTCCGCGAAAGCTGTAATGCGGCGAGCCATTGGCACCGACGGCGACCATCGCCAGCGTGGTCGGTGCAGCGAAGTCCACCAGATAATCCGGGCACACACCTTCGTCCTGTAGCACCTGGTGCAAGCGGCGGCCGAGGTAGTCGGTGGACAGCCCGCCGAACAAGGCCGAGTCCACACCCAGACGGCGCAAACCCACTGCGACGTTGAACGGCGAGCCGCCAGCAATCGCCTTGAAATTCACTTTCGAGGCCAGACCACTGGCATCGTCTTCGCTGAAGAAATCAAACAGCGCTTCGCCACACACCAAATACATAATTGTTTGCTCTTTATAGGGTTGCGACATGCTGTTGATAGCGTTCATAAGCCTGCTGGAACGCCGCGACATTGGCGGCGTTCGGCAGGGTTTCACTGCTCAGGTCAAGCTTCACGCAGCGCTGGCAGAGATCGGCCAGCGTGTCTTCGTGGCCATGGGACCATGACTTGCACCAAGCCGCCTGAATAGCCGCGCCAAGGGCGGCCGCTTCGCTCTGTTCGGTGCAGATGACGGGGGTGTCCATGATGTCGGCGACGATTTGTCGCCACACGGCGCTTTTCGAACCGCCGCCGATCAGGCAAATGCTGCGGCTTTGTAAACCATTGTGCCGGAGTAAATCCAGTCCATAGCGCAAGCCGAAGGTCGTGCCTTCGATGGCAGCGCGGCACAGATTGGCCTGCGTCAGGTTGTCCAGCGTCAAGCCGTGCAGGCTTCCGGTGGCGTGGGGCAGGGCGGGGACGCGCTCGCCGTTGAGGAATGGCAGCATACACACGCCTTCAGCCCCGATAGGGGCTTGGGCGACGAGGGTGTTGAACTGATCGAGATCGAGTTCGAACAGTTCGCGAATCGCGCCGGTGGCGTTGGTCAGGTTCATGGTGCAGATCAGCGGCAGCCATCCGCCGCTGGAGGAGCAAAAAGTCGCGACCGAAGCATCCGCACTGACCGTTGGCGCATCGGCATAGGCGTACACAGTGCCGGACGACCCGAGGCTCATGGTGATCGCGCCGGGCTGGATGTTGCCGGTGCCGATGGCGCCCATCATGTTGTCACCGCCACCGCTGGACACCAATGCGTTGCGGTTGATGCCGAGGTGTTCGGCAATCGCGGGCAGGATCGTGCCTACCGCTTCGTGCGCATCGATCAGCTCCGGCAACGCCGCTTGCAGGCGTCCGCTGGGATCCATGTCGCGCAACAGCTGCAAATCCCACTGGCGGCTGCGGACGTTGAAATAACCGGTGCCGGAAGCGTCGCCGTACTCGCTGCAGGCTCGCCCCGTGAGCCAATAGTTGAGGTAATCGTGGGGCAGCAGGACGCGGGCGATGCGCGCGAATGCGTCTGGGTGCTGTTCTTTGGTCCAGAGCAGTTTTGACACGGTGTAACCCGGGGCGATGACCACACCGAGGCGTTCCAGAGAGCCTTTTTCACCGCCCAGATGGGTGAGCAATCGGTCGTTTTCAGCGCTGGTTTCGGTGTCGCACCAGAGTTTGGCCGGGCGCAGGACTTCGCCTTCATCATCGAGCAGCACCAGACCGTGCTGCTGGCCGGAAACGCCGATGCCGAGGATTGATTGGCCGTCGACATCCGCCGCCAGCAGTGCCTGGCGGGTGGCGAGGGCGAAAGCTTCAAGCCATTGGTGAGTGTCTTGCTCGCGACGGCCATTGGCGCCGCTGATCATCGTGTGCGCCGCGGCGCCCTGGCCGAGCACCTGACCGCTGGCGGCATCGAGGATGATCGCTTTGGTGCCTTGAGTGCCGCAGTCTATGCCGAGGAAGAGTTGTCGGGTTGTCACAAGAATATCCTCAAGGAGTCAGGTCAGTCCGGGTGTGGCCAATCGCTGGCAAGCCAGCTCCCAAAGGGTTCTCAGTCGTTCACAAGTATTGAGTGCCATCGAGAAAATGTGGGAGCTGGCTTGCCAGCGATGACATCGGTAGCTTCACCGCATAACTCAGGCCAGCACACGCTCCAAAGTCCGCGTAACGCCCACCTCGCGCAAACTATCGCAGCACCATTCAAACGCTGCGACAAACTCCGCCGACCTCGGTATCGCCGTGCCGAAAATCTCCTCGACCGCCAACAAACGCTCCGTCATCGAAGCATCCTCCGCCACCAGCGCCTGACAAAAAACAGCCCGCGGATCAGGAATGGAATAGGTATCGCCATTCTCATCCACGCCCTTCAAATACAACGCCCAGGCCGCCACCACCAACGCCGCGCGGCGGGTCTCGCGCCCATCGGCGATCAACCGGTTGATCGTCGGAACAGTGAACTTGGGAAACTTCGACGAACCATCCGAACACACCCGCTCAAGCTGATCGGCAATCGCTTGGTTAGAGAACCGCGCTACCAGCGTGTCTTTGTAATCGTCCAGGTTGATACCTGGCACCGGCGCCAGTTGCGGCGTGACATCCAGGTCCATGTAAGCGCGCATGTAACGCACGAACAGCGGGTCGTTCATGGTTTCGTGGACGAAGCGATAGCCCTTCAAAAAACCCAGATAGGTCAGCGCCAGATGGCTGCCGTTGAGCAATTTGATCTTCATCTCTTCGTACGGCGACACGTCGTCGGTGAACTGCACGCCAACCTTCTCCCAGGCCGGGCGACCGTTGACGAATTTGTCTTCCAGCACCCATTGCACAAACGGTTCGCAGACCACCGGCCAGGCGTCGTCCACCGCGTGTTTGTCGGCGAGCTGCAGACGGTGCGCGGTGCTGGTCATCGGTGTGATGCGATCGACCATTGCGTTGGGGAAACTGACGTTCTGCTCGATCCAGTCGCGCAGCCCCATGTTGCGCAGGGTGGCGAAGGCCAGCAGCGCCTTGCGGGTCACTGCGCCGTTGTGCGGCAGGTTATCGCAGGACATGATCGTGAACGCTGGCGTGCCTGCGCCACGGCGTTTCTCCAGGGCCGCGCAGAGGAAGCCGAACACGGTTGTCGGTGCGCTCGGGTGCGCCAGATCGTTCTGGATCTGCGGCAGGTGCGCCATGAATTCGCCGTTGCTGTCGTCGATGCAGTACCCGCCCTCGGTGATGGTCAGCGAGACGATGCGGATCTGCGGATCGGCGAGTTTGTCGATCAACGCCTGCGCGCCGTCTTCGGCCAGGAGCATGTCGCGAATCGCGCCGATGACGCGCACTTCGGTGTCATCGCTGTCGCCGAGTTCGAACAGGGTAAACAAGTAATCCTGCTCTTTGAGATCGTCGCGGGCGCGGCGGTCTTCGGCGCGCAGGCCGACGCCGCAAATCGCCCAGTCCAGGGCTTCGCCGGTGTTCATCAGCGCGTCGGTGTAATACGCCTGATGCGCCCGGTGAAAGCCACCGACGCCAATGTGCGCGATGCCCTGGCGAGTGTCGCTGAGGCTGTAGGCCGGCAGTTGCACTTCGGCGGCGAGGCGGTTGAGATTCTGTTTGTTCAGTTTCATGGGAAAACTCTCGAAAAAATCAGGCAGCCGCACGCAGCGGACGGGCCAGCGCCACGCCTTCGGCATCGAATAAATGGCAGTGGGCGGCGTCCAGATAGAGGTTCAGTTGCTCGCCATAACGGCTTGCCAGATCACCGCGCACACGCATGGTCAGAGCTTCGCCTGCGTTGGTTTTGACGTGGCAAAAGGTGTCGCTGCCCAGACGTTCGCTGACATCGGCGGTGACTTGCAGGGTGCAGTCGCCCGGTTGTGCCAGCTCCAGATGTTCCGGGCGAATGCCCAAGGTCACAGCGCTGCCGACGCTCAGGTGAGCGGCGTTGAAAGGCAGGGTGATGCGGGTACCAGCGTCCAGCGCGACTTCGCAGCTTGGGCCTCCGACGCGGGTAATCTTGCCCTTGAGGAAACCCATTTTCGGTGTGCCGAGGAAACCGGCGACGAACAGGTTGGCCGGGCTGTGATAGAGGTCCAGCGGTGAGCCGACCTGCTCGATCCTGCCGCTATTGAGCACCACGACTTTATCGGCCATGGTCATCGCTTCGACCTGGTCGTGGGTCACGTAGATCATGGTCGCTTGCAGGTCCTTGTGCAGGCGCAGCAGTTCCAGACGCATCTGCACGCGCAGCGCGGCGTCGAGGTTGGACAGGGGCTCGTCGAACAGGAAGATTTTCGGATTGCGCACGATGGCGCGGCCGATCGCGACACGTTGACGCTGACCGCCTGAAAGTTGTTTTGGCTTGCGCTCAAGCATCGGCCCGAGCTCAAGAATGCGCGCCGCCTCACCGACTTTCTGCTCGACTTCGGCTTTCGGCACACCGGCCAGATCGAGGGCGAAGGACATGTTCTTTTTCACGGTCATGTGCGGGTACAGCGCGTAGGTCTGAAACACCATCGCCAGGTCGCGTTTGGCCGGGCTGACTTCGGTGATGTCGCGGCCATCCAGTTCGATGGTGCCGCCGCTGACTTCTTCCAGGCCTGCGATCAGGCGCAGCAGCGTGGACTTGCCGCAGCCGGACGGGCCGACGAAGACCACGAATTCCTTGTCGTTCACTTCCAGGTCGATGCCCTTGATGATGGAGAAACCTTCGAAGCCTTTTTGCAGATTCTTGATTTTCAGGTTGGCCATGGTGATGGGCCTCCGCAATTTATTATTCAGTTGAACCGGATCGGCTTTTCTGTGGGAGCGAGCCTGCTCGCGAAGGGGCCGTGTCAGTCACCACCTTTGTTGGATGACACACCGCTTTCGCGAGCAGGCTCGCTCCCACAGGGAATCGCATTCGATGGAAGATCTTCATTTCACAGCGCCAAACGACAGCCCGCGCACCAGTTGTTTCTGGCTGATCCAGCCGAAGATCAGAATCGGCGCACAGGCCAGAGTCGACACCGCCGACAACTTGGCCCAGAACAATCCTTCGGGGCTTGAGTACGAGGCGATCAACGCGGTCAGTGGTGCGGCTTTCGAGGAGGTCAGGTTCAGCGACCAGAAAGCCTCGTTCCAGCACAGGATCAGTGACAGCAGCACGGTCGAGGCGAGGCCGCCCTTGGCGATTGGCAGCAGCACGCGGACCATTTCCTGCCACAGCGTGGCGCCGTCGAGGCGGGCGGCTTCGAGGATGTCTTTGGGGATGTCCTTGAAGTAGGTGTAAACCATCCAGACCACAATCGGCAGGTTGATCAGCGTGTAGATCACGATCAGCGCGATGCGCGTATCGAGCAGGCCGAAACTCTTGGCCAGCAGGTAGATCGGCATCAGCACGCCGACTGGCGGCAGCATTTTGGTGGAGAGCATCCAAAGCAGCGTGCCTTTGGTGCGCTTGGTTTCGTAGAACGCCATCGAGTAGGCAGCTGGCACTGCAATCAACAGGCTCAGCGCGGTGGCGCTGAAGGAAATCACCACCGAATTCCAGGCAAAACTGAAGTAGTCGCTGCGCTCGTTGATGTGCAGGTAATTCTCCAGCGTGGGCGTGAAGATGAACTGCGGCGGCGTGGCGAAGGCGTCGATTTCGGTCTTGAAACTGGTCATCACCATCCAGAAGATCGGGAAGAAAACCACGATCGCGATGGCCCAGGCCAGGGTGCCGAGCAGCAGGCTTTGCAGCCGGCGGGATTGTTGAAGAGTCATGGCAGGCCTCAGGCTTTGTCAGTCAGGTTTTTGCCGATCATCCGCACCAGAATGATCGCGGCGATGTTGGCGATGACCACGGCAATCAAGCCGCCCGCCGAGGCCATGCCGACGTCGAACTGCACCAGCGCCTGGTTGTAGATCAGGTAGGCGAGGTTGGTCGAGGCGTAGCCGGGGCCGCCGTTGGTGGTGGTGAAAATCTCGGCGAACACCGACAGCAGGAAGATCGTTTCGATCATCACCACCACCGCAATTGGCCGAGCCAGGTGCGGCAGCGTCAGGTGCCAGAAGATGGCGATGGGACCTGCGCCGTCGAGGCGCGCGGCTTCTTTCTGTTCCTGGTCGAGGGACTGCATGGCCGTCATCAGGATCAGGATCGCGAAGGGCAGCCATTGCCACGAAACAATGATGATGATCGACAGCAGCGGGTAGTGCGCCAGCCAGTCCACCGGTTGTGCGCCGAACAGTTTCCAGATGTAGGCGAGGATTCCCGACACCGGATGGAAAATCAGGTTCTTCCAGATCAGCGCGCCAACCGTGGGCATGATGAAGAACGGCGAAATCAGCATGACCCGCACGATGCCACGGCCGAGAAACTCACTGGCCTCCAGCAACGCGCTGATCAGTACGCCGAACACCACACTGATCAGCAACACGCTGCCGACCAATAACAAGGTGTTGGTGGCGCCGGGCATGAAGCCCGAATCGGTGAGGAAATAAGTGAAGTTCTCAAGCCCCACGAACTGGTTTTCACCGGGGTAGAGCAGGTTGTAGCGGATCATCGAGAAGTAAATGGTCATGCCCAGCGGCACGATCATCCACAGCAGCAACAAGGCCACGGAGGGGCTGACCAGAAACCAGCCGGGATTGGCCACGCGGCTTTTGCGCTGCGGCCGGGACAGGTCGATTTGGGCTTTGGCAGTTGAAGTATTCATGGCAATAACCGATTAGCGACGGGCGGATGAAGATCAACTGTGGGAGCGAGCCTGCTCGCGAAGAGGCCGTCACATTCAACATCTCAGTGACTGACCTGGCGCTTTCGCGAGCAGGCTCGCTCCCACATGGAAATGCGCTGGTTTACTTCGGATAACCCGCGCGCTTCATCTCGCGTTCAGTGGTCTGCTGCGCTGACGCCAGCGCCTGATCCACCGTGGTCTGGCCGATCAGCGCCGCCGAGAACAGCTTGCCGACCTGCGTACCCACCGCCTGGAACTCAGGGATGGTCACCAATTGAATACCGATGTACGGCACCGGTTTCAGCGTCGGTTTGCTCGGGTCGGCGGCTTTCAGCGATTCCAGCGTGACCTTGGCAAACGGCGCGGCCTTCATGTAGGCATCGCTGTAGGTCGTGGCGCGCGTGCCTGGCGGTACGTTGGCGATCCCGTCCTTCTCGGCAACCAGTGCGCCGTATTCTTTCGATGTGGCCCAGGCGCTGAAGGTTTTCGCGGCATCCTTGGCCTTGGAGCTGGTCGGAATCGCCAGCGCCCACGAATACAGCCATGCCGAACCTTTGTCGGTGACTTGGTGCGGTGCGAAGGTGAAGCCGACGTGGTCGCTAACCTTGCTCTGGGTCTTGTCGGTGACGAACGAGCCGGCGACGCTGGCATCAACCCAGATGGCGCATTTACCGCTGTTGAACAGCGCAAGGTTTTCGTTGAAGCCGTTGCTGGAGGCGCCTGGCGGGCCGGATTTCTTCATGGTGTCGACATAGAAGTTCAGCGCGTTTTTCCACTCGGGCCCCGTGAATTCCGGCTTCCACTGTTCATCGAACCAGCGCGCGCCATAGGCATTGGCCACGGTGGTGATCAACGCCATGTTTTCGCCCCAACCGGCCTTGCCGCGCAGGCAGATGCCGTATTGCTCTTTATCTTTGTGGGTGAGTTTTTCCGCGAAACCAGCGATCTGCTCCCAGGTCGGACGCTCTGGCATGGTCAGGCCGGCCTCCTTGAACAGGTCGGTGCGGTAATAGGTGATCGAGCTTTCGGCGTAGAACGGCAGGGCATACAGCGAACCCTTGACCGACAGACCTTCGCGCACCGACGGGAACACATCGTCGAGGGCGTAACTGGCCGGCAGGTCTTTCATCGGTTCAAGCCAACCCTTGGCGCCCCACAGTGCAGCTTCGTACATGCCGATGGTCAACACGTCGAACTGCCCGCCTTGAGTGGCGATGTCGGTGGTCAGGCGCTGGCGCAGGACGTTTTCTTCCAGCACGACCCAATTGAGCTTGATGTCCGGGTGCTCGGTCTCGAAAGTTTTCGAGAGCTTCTGCATGCGGATCATATCGCTGTTGTTGACGGTGGCGATGGTCAGGGTCTGGGCGCCAAGGCTGACGCTGCTGAGGGTCATGCAGGTGAGGGCAAGCAGAGCTTTTGCAGTGGGTTGCATCGTGCACTCCTTTTTCTGCACCCCGGGGGAGGCAGAAGGACGGTTATTGTTTTTGTGTCTTCCGAATGCAGGAAGAATGTGTGCTGATTACAGCGTTCAATCGCAGGACTGACAAATCATCCATCGCACTTCGACTGATACTTTTTTGTACTGGACTTTGACGGGGTAAACGCAGGGAAGGGGATTGCAGCGTGGGGAGGACATCGGATATGTACAGGTTTACAGAGATTAATAGCCAAGTTCAAAAGATCGCAGCCTTCGGCAGCTCCTACAGAAGACCGGTGTAGGAGCTGCCGAAGGCTGCGATCTTTTGATCCTGCTTTCAGCTGTGGTTTTGCTCAGTCAGGCGCTGCACCGCCAGGCGTCGATAATGTGAAGGCGTCATGCCCTTGAGCTGCTGAAAGCGCCGATTGAAGTTGGAAATATTGTTCCTGAATTCAACACATAAGTGCAACGCTCACCCCTGTATGCACTTCGTACGGCGTCTTCCAGCCCAAGCGCTTGCGCGGGCGTAGATTGATCCTCGCTACTGTCCGATTGACGGCTTCGACGGT
>NZ_JAENSQ010000055.1:0-17573 GCF_016613125.1 Pseudomonas sp. MF6776 | reverse complement strand
CATCATTTCCATACTGATCACCCTGTGTTCTCCTGCTCAAAAATTGAGCAGAAGCAGTTGAACACCTGGGTCAGTTTTCAGTCGGCAGAACAGCCTCTACTGGGTCAGTTTTCGGTCAGCGGCAACACCTTGGCTGCATCGAGCACGAGCTCAATGCGATTCCGGATGCGGTTCGCAGTAACCGAGATCTTGCTCCAGATCGGCGTCAGCACATCCAGGATATCGTCCGTGTCGACCTCGGCTATCCGAAATCCGCCTATGACAGGGTAGACATGCTTCGTGAGGGAATTCTGCCATTGCTGGTGATGCTTCTTGGACCAGCTCGACGAATGCGTGCGTATGTACCTTTCTGCCGACGCCCGAAATGTGTGGCTCGTTGTGGCTCGCGATGCTTTGGCAGCTTTGGCCTTCGCGCGTTCAGCGGCTGGATCAACGCCGCGTGCGATATCGAGTCGGTACTTGTCAGCCTCCAGTCGTGCGTCTCTGAGGCTCAAGGCAGGAAACGTACCCAGGGCAAGATCGTGCCTTTGCTTCGCCAGCATATAGCGAAAGACCCAGCTCTTCCGCAGGGTAGCTGATACACGAAGAATCAACCCCCTTCCGTCCTGGTAGGAGCCGGGCTGGTCGACATCCTTGACGAACTTAGGGGTTAGTTTGCTCATGAGGTGCCCCCCCGGTCACCGGGCCGTTCCTTTCATCCGCCGGCACATCATCCTGAAAAGCGAGAGAAATGTTCTCCGGCCGAATGAGGTGAGGACACGCAAGCTCGTACCCACCATCTGAAACGAGGTGTAAACCTGAGCGATCGACGGCAAGAACGGAAATCGCTCCAGGCTCGTCATCGAGCGCTTCACCAAGCCAGTTACTGAGTGCGTCCTCTACTGCCAGCATCGACCCGAAGAAATAGACCATTTCCTTGGCCTCACCGAGTAGCGCGGAGCGAGGCCCAATCTGCGGCCGTAAGCCATCACGAAATATGGACTCGAGATGACGGGTTGGCGTGACGTGGTAAATCTCACCAGAAATCGGCTCGCTTTGAGCGTGCTCATTCGAATCATGGGTTTTCACTACGAATTCCTCGCGGCTCGTTGGTTCGCAGGCGCGCTGATACTGCGGTCGCGCCAGATCTCGCCGGAATGTAGGAGGATAAGGTATCCCCATACAAAACGGCTACAGGCCAGAATCTATAGGGCGATTGGGAAATCCCAAATGAGGTGTCCCACACCCTAGCCCACAGTCGCGCTCGAGCAGATTGACCCTACCAGGAACGCAGAAGTCCCAGCCCGGAGAAAACCCGCGTGCGATTACAGTAGGAGAGGTCGGAGAGATACGGACTGAGGAGGAGGAGGGGGCAACCAACCCGGCAAGTGACGTGAGTGTTCTGCCGGGTCGTTGCCTGAGCAACCTATGGGGATGGGTATGAGCCGGTAGCTGGTCGGTCAGTCGTCCGTTTGCGATGCCGCTGTTCTGCGTTGCTCAACGAAAGCCGCGACTTCCTTTGAGATGCGCTTTGTTTCCGCGTCATACTCATCATTGACAGCGACTGCTCGCTTCGGGCCTAGCTCGTTGATCAAGCGTTGTGCTTCTTGCGAAACAGCACGCTGATTGTTCAAGTAATTTGGATCGATGACATTCATATTGTACGAGTCCCCAATTCGCATAGCGACTTGAGCTCCTTGGGCCTCGCACATTACGAATCCGATCTTTTCATACGCTTCTACGAGTGTTGGAAAGCAGCTGAGTGCTATATCGGTGAAGCGTGGTTTCAGGCTGTCAATCATCGCAGTCATGACCCCCTGATTGCGATGTGCTGAATCAACGCAGATATAATTTATTCCACAAGCAGTTGCGGAGTCATTAGCTCGGCTCAGGGTCATGAAGCCTATAATTTTTGATGCGACATTTACAGCGATTACTACTTCAGAATTGATCTGAAGGCTAATTGCTGGATCAAGCTGAAGGGCGATATCAGTCAGCATCCAGGCGCGAACTACGCCGAACATAGGGTGATCAGCGCTGATCGGTCGGTTGACCAAATCTAGGCTATAGCGTTCAGCCATCCGCAGTATTTCTTCCTTCTGCGAATGACTAAGTGTTTTAAGGTTTTTGATTGCAACAACTTCCATGATTACTCCTTTGTGCTCGCTTCGATTATCTGCTTTCAACAATATGCCACTGACCGTCCCAGTTTCGGATTTTGCATTTAGCAGTCATCCCGCGCCCGGTGTGGATACCTTGAACAACTCCTTCACCATGCCCCGTGTTGGCAAAGTTCACACGCCCACAGTCCTTAAAGGCGACCTGATTCATGAATCCCCCCCTGCTCTGCACTGCGTCCTTCCCAGCTGCCGTATCAACCGCTCGCTGGCCGTTTGTGATGCGAATAGCTTGAATCACCGTCGAGCCGTCATCTGCTTTGCTGTAGGAGCTGTGCCGTCGTCATGGCTTCTCGGAGGCCAGTTATTACCTCTGGCGTAGCAAGTTCGGCGGGATGAGTGTGTCGGATGCCAAGCGCCTGAAGGAGCTGGAAAGCGAAAACACCCGGCTGAAGAAAATGCTCGCCGAGTCGATGCTGGAGATCGAAGTCACCCGCGAGGCGTTGCGAAAAAAGTGGTGAGCGCACCCTCCCGTCGCGAGCTGGTGCGTCACATGACGGCACGCGGTTTGAGTGAGCGACGAGCGCTTCAGGTGATGCGCATGAGCGCCAGTGCTCTGCGCTACCAACCGAGGCCGGATCGCAACCAGAGCCTGCGCGAGCGCATTGTGGCCCTGGTCCATCGGCATCGCCGCTATGGCGCCGCGATGATCTATTTGAAGCTGCGCCAGGCTGGCGAGGTGGTCAACCACAAGCGTGTGGAGCGCCTGTATGCCGAAGCCCGCTTGCAGGTGAAAAGGCGTAAGCGCAAGAAGATCCCGATTGCAGATCGACAGCCGCTGGGCCGCCCTCGGGCCGCCAACCAGATCTGGTCGATGGACTTTGTATTTGATCGCACGGCTGAAGGGCGTGTCATCAAGAGCCTGACCGTGGTGGATGATGCTACCCATGAGGCTGTCGCCATCGTGCCAGAACGAGCGATTGGCGGGCTTTCGTTGACGCGCATCCTAGATCGCCTGGCCATGTCTCGCGGGCTGCCGAAGGCCATCCGCACAGACAATGGCAAGGAGTTTTGTGGTCGCGCCATGCTGACATGGGCTCATCAGCGAGGTGTACAGCTGTTTCTGATTGAGCCCGGCAAACCCAATCAGAATGCCTACATCGAATCGTTCAACGGGCGCTTTCGTGATGAATGCCTGAACGAACACTGGTTCACCAGTCTGCCGCACGCCAAGGTAGTGATTGAGTCCTGGCGCAGGGAATACAACGAAGAGAGACCGAAGAAAGGGCTGGGTGGGTTAACCCCATTGGCCTATGCCGAGCAACTGGCCTCCAAAGCCGTTACATTGACCCAGGGCTCTAAAGCCAGCTGCTACTGAAGACGGGGAGACGTCGCATGCGCAACATGGCTTTCGGGTCCCTGACCAGGGCCAGTGATCCGCGTGCCATAAGCGCGCTGATTAGCTCAGCTGTTCTAGGGCCATAGTCGTGTCCGCGTACAAACGAGAAGGCTAGTCCTGAAGCAAGAATGGCCTCTCGAGATTTCAGGTGCAGTGGGTGTGCCTTGAGGCTGACAAGGGAAACGCCTTCTTCTATGTGCTGGCTGTAAAACGATCCTGCCTCATTACGTCTAGCACTACGAACAGCCCCGAGCACCACGTCGGCCTCGCCGCGCGCAAACATCAACCAGGCTCTTGCACGCGGCACATCCGTGTAAGCGAATCGGCATCCGCTTCGCCGGCTTACCTCTTCCAGATATTCGATGGACAGTCCGGCGCGGACTCCCTCTCTTTGCCACTGGTCCACACCGAGCTCACTGAACGGAACCAATATTTCCCGCGAGCAAGCTGAATGAGCAAGGTGACTAGCCAGCAGCAGAAACAGGATCCAGAAGACTCGGTACATAGGCCCTCTACATCGGGGCGGGATCCACTACAGGTGCAGGGGTAGTCCACAGTGCTTGGAGAAAATAGATGAATCGGAGATCGCTCAAATGTCCTTCAAGCTGCGCTCCTCCCACCAGTCCCAGGCTTTGAGCGCCTGGCGGGCGACGCGGCCACCGAGGAAGGAAAGGGTGTCGTTCGGCATGGAGATGGATTTTCTGTTCACGATCCAGAAGTCCGTCAGCTCGGTCTTCTGGCCGTTGAGCAGGTCAGCAATGGTGCGCCCATTGAGGTGGGTCAGTGCAACACCGTGACCGAAGCAGCCCCCTGCGTAGATGATGCGCTCGTCATCGACAAAGCTGATTTCAGGAACCATGTCGACGTTGACCGATACAGGTCCACCCCAGCGGTAGTCGATGCGGACATCTTTCAGCTGGGGATAGATCCACTTCAGGTGAGCCTCGCAGTGCTTCCAGCTCATCGCAGACGGCGTCTCAACCAGCGCGCCGGTTTTGTACACGATCGCATCACCACCACCCATGGCGATTCGCCCGTCGACGGTCGGGCGGTAGTAATGCAGCATCTGCCGGTTATCCCCGAACGACTGTCGGTCCTTCCAGCCGATGCTTTCCCACTGCGCGGCGGTGAGCGGCTCTGTGACGATCTGGTAGGTCCACAGCGGGTACTGCCGGGCCTTGAGCGTGCGGCTATCCGGCACCTCGCGCGAGTAAGCATTAGTTGCGATCACGACTTTGTCGGCGACCACGCGGCCTTTTTCAGTCGCGACTGTAATTGCCGTGGCAGCCCTTTCGATGCGAGTGACAGGGCTGGCCTCATAGATTTCCACCCCTGCCGACTCCGCCAGGCGCTTGAGTTCGCGAACCTGTTTGCAGGGGTTGAGATGAGCCGTGTCGGTTTCGTAGATGCCGCCGATGAAACGTTCGGAGTGGAAATCCTGGCGAATCCGGTCTCTGTTCTGCCAGGTCAGATCCCCATCAATGCCCAGATCCTGGAGCAGCTGATAAGTTTTCTTCATGCGGTCCAACTGCTGTTGCGAGTAGCTGATCCTGACCATCCCGGTATGGCAGTAGTCGGATTGAAAACCGTGGGTCTCAATCAGGTTCTGGGTATGCGCTACAGCTTTCTTGAGGTAGTGGTGGGCATCGATCATCTTCTGCTTGCCCCAGCGCAGCAGCACCATCTCAGGCTCTAGGCCAAAGAGCTTGGTGCTGAATCCGGCATTCCGACCGCTGGCGCCGAAACCGATGATGGCGCCTTCCAGCACCACCACGCGCGCATTGGGGTTGTCTTTCTTGAACTGCCAGGCGGTGTTTAGGCCGGTGAATCCGCCCCCAATGATGGCGACATCCGCATTCAGGTTCTGCGTGAGTGCGGCGTTAGGCGAGTAGTGGCCGTAGTCATGTTGCCAGAAGGACTGGTTTTCCAGATGCGAGTCTTTGATAGCGGTCATGCCTTTCATTCTCTTTGTTGGTGGCTATGCCAAGTTGCGGAGCAACAGTGCTGGAGGGTTGCTGGTAATCAGGGCTTGCTGCAGGGGCCTGCAACAAGCCTTAGGTCGCGGGTTAGCGCCCGAGCATCAGCTTAATCAGCCGGTCGAAGAGCGCTCCGTAGGGGGGATACAGGAGCGGAAATGCCGGGCGCGAAAACTGCTTGAAGATCGGGCGCAGCTTGGAGAACTCAAGGAAGCCTTCGTAGCCGTGGTAGTGGCCCATGCCACTGGCACCGACACCGCCAAACGGCAGGTCATGCTGGGCGGCATGCAGCCCGCAGTCGTTGATCCCGACACCGCCGGACTGCGTCAGGGCTACTACCCGTTTCTGTAGCTGGCGTTGATTGGTGAACAGGTAGAGGGCCAACGGCTGATCCCGGTTCTTGATGTAGTCCAGCGCCTCATCCAGGTTGCGATAGGTCTTGATCGGCAGAATCGGGCCGAAGATCTCTTCATGCATGACGCGCATGTCATCGGTAGCTCCTAGCACCAGGACCGGGGCGATCTTGCGGACGGCTTCGTTACCGATGCTGCCGGGCAGCAGATTGATGATTTGAGCGCCCTTGCTTTCGGCGTCGTCGAGATACTCCATCAGCCGCCCATAAGCGCTCTGATCGATGATCGAGGTGTAGTCTTGGGTCAGCAGCGACGGGTAGCGCTGGGGGGTGATGGCGCGGCAGTGCTCTACGAATGCCTCCAGCTGGCTCTCATGGACGAACAGATAGTCCGGTGCCACGCAGGTCTGTCCTGCGTTGACCGTCTTCATCTGCAGAATCCGCGCGGCCGCCGTCTTTAGGTCAAAGTCCTCGGCGACTATCACCGGGGATTTTCCGCCCAGCTCAAGCGTTACTGGTGTCAGATTGTCGGCCGCGGCCCGCATGACCCAGCGCCCGGTTTCGGCCGACCCTGTAAAGATCAGGTGATCGAAGGGAATGCTTGAGAAGACCGAGCCACTGATACCAGGCACGATGGCCAGGGTGTGCTCGTCGAAATTCTGAGCCACAAGGCGCTGTAGCAGTGCACAGAGATGACGAGAGTTCGCGGCCATTTTCACCATGCAGCGATTGCCCGCTGCCAGTGCGCTTGTTACCGGCCCCATCACCAGAAACAGTGGGTAGTTCCAGGGGGCTACGACCCCCACGACGCCCTTGGGCTGGGGAATCACCGAGTTACGGGCACCGAAGAACCAAATAGAGCCGTTGCGGCGTTGCGGCTTCATCCACTTGGACAAGCGCTTGTGGCAGTCGCGGATGCCATCGACCGTCAGGAACAGTTCGAGCAACTTGGTTTCTTGGTGGGCGCGGTTGCCGAAGTCCTGGCTGATGGCTGCACAGATGGCGTCCTGGTTCTCCAGCAGCATCATTTCCAGACGCTTGAGATTCTTGCGGCGAATCTCCAGGCTGGGGATGGGATGTTCGCGATGCGCGGCCCGTTGCAAGGTGAATATACGCACAGCCTCTGCTTCGCTAGTTAAGGCATGGCCAATCTGGGCTGCGGTGTTCATTGCGATGTGTCTCCTGACGCTGGGCAGATGCAGTTGCCCCTGAAGCGCCGCCTCGCGTGCGCTCAGAGATGCAGTGGTGATGTCGGGAGGGTATCGGTGCGGCTGGCGTTGGAATTGTCCGGCAGTGCCAGTCTTTTCAGCAGATCGTGCCAATACGTTCGCGTTGGATCGGCACGGGACGAGGAGAGGGGAGGGACGGCCGTTCCGACACGCCCCAGAAGGATTGGGGGAGGCTTAGGCGGCTGTTTGGCGCTCGGCTTCGAGCACTTCGCTGGCGGCTCGGATGCCGGACTGCATGGCGCCCTCGAAGTAGCCCATCCACTCCGTGGCGGTCTCAGTCCCTGCCCAGTGAATGCGGCCATGCGGCTCGCGAATGGCCTCGCCGTAGGTCGTCATGACTCCCGGTGGCATGTGGGCCCCGTAGCCGCCCTCTGTCCAGGTCTCATGAATCCAGTCGTGGTCCACGTACTCCAGTGGCTGGGCCGCGTCAGCGCCAAAGTAGTGCACAAGATCAGCCATGACGCGCGCTCGGCGGGCATCGGGCCCAATCTCGCTGAGCTCAACGGCATGTTCGCCTTCGATAAGGCCGACGAGTATCCCGACCTCGCCATTGAGCGGCGTTTGATCGAAGACCATGCTAAGCGCGCGATTAGGGCTAATCACCGCACCACTCAGGCCACGAGAGCGCCAGAAGGGTGTGGGATACGCCACATGAATCTTGATCACGCAGCCCATCGGCATGCGCCTGATCAGGCTGGCCCGTTTGGCCGGTAGCGCAGGTTCATAGCTAATGCGGGAAGCAAGTGCCGGGGGCACTGTCATGATTACCCGTCGAGCATGGAACGTGCCCTGGGCACAGAGCACGCGCACGCCCTGGGTGTCCTGCTCGATAGCGTGCACCGGGCAATTGAGTCGTATCTGTTCGGTGAGCAGGTCGGCCATGCGCTTAGGTACTTGCCAGGCGCCGCCGACAAACTTGTCCTGCTGAGCGCCGCCTTTCACTCCGATCATCGTTTCCAGCCCATGACCTTGGCGCAGTACCTCCAGGAAGAAGAGGTAGGACACCTCAGAGGGTTCCGCGCACAGAATGGCCTTGGCGATCAGTTGTATCAGGCCTCTGGCGGCTTTGGTGTGAACCTTTCTGTCGATCCAGGCCTCGAGCGACTCCCTGTCGAGTTCGGCGGCGTTATCAGCCTGCCATGGTGCGAGGTGTCCGAGCCGTCGCAGGTCATGCTGTAAGATCTGATCAGCGATTCCCAGGCTCAGCAACGAGGACCAGGGCAACTTGGGCACCTGCGAACCATAGGACTGGATGCTGTCATCCAGGCTGACCAGGTTGTTGCCCTCGGTATGCTGAGGGTAGATTCCGACACCAAGGCTTTGCGCCTGCTCACGGAACAAGTGGTGATCAGCACCAAGCCATTGGCCGCCAAAGTCGACTGTGTGGCCGGCCACGGTACCGGGCATCGAGCGCCCGCCCACTCGGTTCCTAGCCTCAAGCACCAAGACCTGCTGGCCTGCTTTTTTCAGGTCGAGTGCGGCCCTGAGGCCAGACACGCCCGCTCCGACGATGATGACGTCCCACGATTGTTCGATGCTACTCACGCAGATCCCCTCACAGTGATCATTTGGCTGGGCTGGGGCTGCTGAGAGAAGGTCGCTCGTCAGCCATGGCGCGCAGGTCTCAGGAATGCCAATGGCGATGGGGCTGATGACCTTGGGGCGCCGTCACAGGATCAGCATAGAGCTCCGCGAGCGCGGGAGATTGTCTGGCAGTGCCAGTTCTTCCGGCAGCGGGTGCCAAACCGAGGGGGGTCAGGAAGCCAGGTGGGCCGCGCGATACTGCTGGGGCGATTGTCCGGTCCAGCGTCGGAAGGCTCGGGTGAAGGAGGCCGATTCTGAATAGCCCACCAGTAGAGAGATTTCCGTCATGGAGTAGTTCGATTCCTTCATGTACGAGAGGGCGAGCTCTCGACGGACATCTTCAATCAGCGTTGAGAATTCGATTCCATGCTCTTTCAGCCGACGCTGGAGCGTACGCCGGCTCAGGTTCAACTGATCGCATATTTCGTCGATAGAAGGGGCCCCGCTGCTCATTTCGGCGGCGACTATCCGGGTGATTTGCGGCAGTAGTTCATCCGTAACGGTGCGTACTTGGCGCTCTTTTTCCAGATAAGGCTCAAGGGCTTTGTACAGCCGCTCGTTACCGTGAGCCACTGGCAGTTGCAAAGTCTCTATGGGGAGGCAGATTCGATTGGCCGGTTGATTGAAGTGGATCGGGCATTGGAACAGCAGTTTATGCGCCGATATGTCCGCAGGCTTGCTATGTGCGAAGTCAACGCGAGTGGGGCGGATGGTGCTAGCGGTGATCAAGTTAAGCTGCCGCAAGATGGCGGCAATGGCGAACTCCGAGTCCTGGCGTTTGGAGATGACGGTGGGATAGGTAACACCGTATTCAATACAGATCGTTCGACTATCGAACTCCAGCTTTATATTCGATTCTTGGGCGAAGACGATGATGAATTGCTGAAGTGTCAGCAGTGCTTTTTCAACCGTTGTCGCGCAGTGTATGGCATGGCCGAGTGCGCCGATGTCGTCTGGCTCGGACTGCATGCCGAGCTCAAGCCCAACATTGGGATTGACCTTTCCCGCAGCTTCCCATAGAGCTAGATATTGCTCGACGGGTATCTCTATGTCTGCGCGCTCTAAGACGCGAGAGTCGACGTCAAGCATGGATAGATAGGGGGCAAACACTTCCTTGAATCTGCGGAAGAAGTTTTCGGAAACCACTGTGCGGCCGGATTTCATTGTGCTGCAGCCTTTACTTCTATCCCTTTCCTGGCCTAGTGCCCGCTGTCAGGGGCGGCTCGGTCGGTGATTGTTCTTATGCTGAAGACTTACCCCTGAGGGTAATCGCCTTCCACATCTTACTCTCGATTGGATGACTCGGCATGCATCGCTCAGTTGAGTGCTGCTTATGCCTAGGTGCGTGGCAAGCAAGAGGCGGGCCATTGCTGGTAATCAATCCATAGGGCATCGGGGCCATCGGCTGCGCTACCGCTGACCTGCTGTGTTGGCAGTCGACTGCTGACCGATCAAGATGCTGGCCGCGTACGGACTCTCTTCCCTCATCGTTCCGCTCCTACCTCCAAGCCTGTGCTCAGGCCCGATTGGCATCAGATATCAATGACTCTGGCATGCGCGGGCAATCCGTCTTGAGTGGCATTGAATACTTTTCCAGCCAGGTGAGTCGGAACGCTTCGGGCTGGATTTTTGATCAGCCCGCTTTTCCCATCCGATCCCGATCACCTACTCGAACAACAAGAAAATCAACGAGAGGTAGGCAAATGGCCGTCAATAAGGTTCACGCCTGGAGTGGCGCTCAATTATCTGCACCTAGCAGCAAGTGCAACGCATCCGAACGGTTAGCAACACCTGCATCGCTTCGACGCCATCGGCCCTTGGCACCTACTCAAGACAGATCCGCTATTCCCCGGCTTTTCTAGGCCACATCGAACTGCTTCCCAATAACCACAAAAAAGCTCCCTCCAGGAGAAGTTCATGAAAAACCTCCAGTTTTCACTTTTGGGTGGTGCGCTGTTGGCGCTCCTTGGTACCAGTCACTTGCAGGCGGCAACCTCGCCTGACCTGAGTAAGCTCGGGAGTGAGCTAACCCCGATTGGGGCAGAGAAGGCCGGTAATGCCGATGGGAGCATCCCCGCCTGGAGTGGCGGCTTGATTCAAGCCCCTGCTGGATGGTCGCGAGGGAAAGGAGATCCATATGCCAGTGAAAAGCCGCTGTACTCTATCGACGCGAGCAATGTGGCCAAGTACCAGAATTCTTTGCCGGAAGGGCAGGTCGCGCTGATCAAGACCTATCCGGGTTACCGCCTGGATGTCTATCCCACGCACCGCAGCTGTGCGATTCCTTCCGAAGTGGCTGAGCGCTCCAAGGCGTATGCCGGCCAGGCGCGTATTGGCAGCGATGGCTGGCGCCTGGAGCAGGCTGTCGGCGCCGCTGTGCCATTCCCGGTACCGCAGAGTGGCATCGAGGTGATGTGGAACTACAAGCTGCGCTACATGGCCAAGGGGCGGCGTGCGCAGGTCTCGATCCTGCTTCGTGAGAAGGGGGGCGCGCTGACCGAGGTTCGGCAATGGGCGCATGAGTACTATCCCTATAACGATGCTGCTGTGAGGGACCCGAGCGATACCGGCGGAATCGAGGCCAAGCTGCTCTATGACGTACTGTCACCTTCTTCCCGGGCGGGCGAGATGTATCTGGTGCACTCCTTCCTGGATAAGGCGCAGAGCTCGTGGATCTACTTCCCCGGACAGCGTCGTGTTCGTCTGGCTCCTTCCTTCGCCTACGACAATCCGATTGCCGGCTCGGACAACCTGTACTTCGTCGACCAGATCAACATGTTCACCGGCGCTCTGGATCGTTACGACTTCAAGCTGGTCGGCAAGAAGGAAATGCTGGTGCCGTACAACTCGTACAAGCTGGTCGACAAGTCCAACAAGTATGAGCAACTGATCGGCCAGGACTACCTGAATCGCGACGTGCAGCGCTACGAGAAGCACCGCGTGTGGGTGGTCGAGGCAACCGTCAAGGCCGACAAGCGCCACTCCTTCGCCAAGCGGGTGTTCTTCTTCGACGAAGATAGCTGGAGCCTGCTGCATGTCGATATGTACGACGCCAAGGGCAATCTCTGGCGCGTGCAGGAGGGCAGCCTGTGGGCCGATCCCGAGATCCAGGCCTGCACAAGCTTCGAGTACGTCAGCTACGACCTGATCGCCCGCCGTTACATCGCCGACGGCTTCACTCAGGAAGGCCTGTCGCTCGATCTCGGCGCAGGGCTGCAAGGGCGTGTGAGCGACAAGATGTTCAACTCCAACGAGCTGCGCCGTCGCGGCGAGCGTTGACCGGTCCGGAGCACAACAATATGAAAAAGCAAAAAACATGCGGCGCGGCTGCGCTGCAGGCAAAGCCGTGCCTGCATAACCCTCTGGCGTTGTCGATCGCGCTTGCATCTGGCCTGCTCTGGACTCAGCCGAGCTACGCCGTTCTGTTCGGCAGTGAGGAAGGGATATCCGGCAGCTTCGACTCCACGCTGTCATATGGTTTCGCCACCCGTTTGCAGTCTCCCGACTGTCATTTACTCGGTGGTGACAGTGGTGGGTGCAATCCCGGCACCAACAACGAGCTTGGTCGGTACTACAACCTGTCGCGTGGCAACGGCTATGCGAACGCCGATATCAACTACAGCAATGCCGATGACGGCAACCTGAACTACGACAAACACGATGTGTTTTCTCACGTGCTCAAGGGAACTCATGAACTAAGTCTGCGCTTCGGTGATGGCTGGAGTGCTCTGGGTCGGGTGGCTTGGGCCAAAGACTTCAAGATGGACAACGTGCGCACCACGGAACTGGACGACCAGGCCGAGCGCGATGCCACCGAGCGCTTCGATCTGCTCGACCTGTGGGTAGCGAAAAGCTTTGATATCGGCGAGATGCCCGCCAAGGTCAAAGTGGGCAACCAGGTAATCAGCTGGGGCGCCGAGATCTTCGTGCCCGGCGGCATCAACCAGATCAACGCCCTCAGCCTGCCCAAGTACCACACGCCTGGAACCCAGCTGAAGGAGGTGTTCATCCCGGCACCGATGGCCTCCTTCAATATCGGGCTGACCGAGACGCTGAGCCTGGAGGGGTATTACCAGTTCAAGTGGAATGCCTACTCGCTCGATCCGGTGGGAACCTACTTCTCCTCGGCGGATATAGCGGGAGAGGGGCGTCGCCCGATCTACTACCCGACGAACTACGTGAACAATATCTATGGCCCGCTGCTCGGACTCACTTGCGCCGATCTGACGCCAACCGGTCAGTGCGGTGCCCCCGGTATCAGTGGTCTGAGCGATGCCGATCTGGTGGCTTTTGGTCTGGCGATTCCCTACGCCGGCGAGCGTGAGGCGAAGAACAGCGGCCAGTATGGCGTGGCACTGCGCTGGACCGCGGAGAGCATCGGCACCGACTTTGGCCTCTTCTACCAGCGCTACCACGACAAGACACCTTTCGTGGGCTACACCGCGCGGAGCAATCCGAACAACCTGGTGGTGGACAACTATTTCATCAACTACGGCGAAGACAAGGATCTGTTCGGTCTCTCCATGAGCACCATGGTGGGCCCGGTAGCTGTTGCGGGCGAGCTGTCCTATCGTCCCGATGACAGTGTCGGTATCGACCCCACCGTTCCCTTCGGTAGTGGGCTCACCGGTAGCTACAACAAGTACAGCGTGTTCGATACCGGAGTGAACAAGGGCTTTGTCGAAGAGGAAAAGTGGCAGGCGGACATCAATGCCATCTACACCTTCTCGGCCAGCGATCCGCTTGGCTTTATCCCCAGCGCACTGGGGGCCTCCCAGGGCTTCATCATGGCCGAAGCAGTGGTAACCCATTACCCGGGACTGGATACCAGCGGCAAGGTGCCTTACTTCCTGCCCGATTACTCGGTACCAAACAAAACGTCCTGGGGCTATGTGGCCGAGATCGGGATGAACTATCCCAACCTCTTCGACAGCGGCGTTACCGTCACTCCGCAGCTGGACTTCAGTCACGACGTCAACGGCACCACGCCGAATGCGATGCCGTTTGTCGAAGGTCGCAAGTCGCTGACCACCTCTCTGCTGTTCAACTACCGTGACCGCTGGAAGGGCGGCCTGCAGTGGGTGCAGTACTGGGGCGGTGGCGACAACAACCTGATGGCTGATCGCGACTTCCTCAGCGGCAATATTTCCTACTCGTTCTAATCCAGCCCAAGTTCGCTGGCGGCAAACCGTGCGCGCTCTTGCGCGGCTTGCCGTTGGCGACACTCGTTGTATCGAGGCATTCCATGTTGGTTTTCCTGGTGTCGGCGCTCGAGCGCTTTTTCTTTCGCCATCGTCTGGCGACTCTTGGCCTGCTGGCCGTCATTACCCTGATCATGGGCGGCTTTGCGTCACGCCTGGAAATGTCGGCCGGCTTCGACAAGCAGCTTCCGCAACAGCACGCTTTCATCAAGACCTTCAACCAGTACCGCGATGTGCTGTTCGGTGCCAACCGCGTCATCGTGGTGCTGCATGCCAAGCAGGGCGATATCTGGAACAAGCAGGCGATGACCCGTCTGTACGACCTGACTCAGACCTTGTTCTTCATGCCGGGGATCGACCGGCGCAGCGTGACCTCGCTGTGGACGCCGAATACCCGTGCGGTGCAGATCACCGAGGAGGGCATGAAGGCCGAGGACGTGGTAGGTGGTGATGTCACGGTAGGCACTTTGGACGACCAAGCCATAGCTGGCATTCGTGAGCGCACCATCATCGGTGGCTTCGTCGGCAGCCTGGTCGCCAACGATCATTCCGGTGCCATGGTGGTAGCGGAGTTGGCTGATCCGGATCCGCAAACCGGCAAGCGCCTGAACTATCTGGAGTTCAGCCAGCGTCTGGAAGACGAGGTGCGCAGCAAATACGCAGACTCCAACTACGACGTGCAGATCATTGGTTTCGCCAAGCAGATGGGGGATATCGGTGCCGGTGCCAAGAGCGTGGTGGAGTTCTTTGGCCTGGCTTTCGTACTCACCGCGCTGGCGGTTTATTGGTATACCCGCTCCTGGCGGCTGACCTTCCTACCATTGTTCTGCTCGCTGGTCTCGGTGGTCTGGCAGTTCGGCACCGTCACTCTGCTGGGCTTCGGCCTCGATCCTCTGGCGATTCTGGTGCCCTTCCTGGTGTTCGCCATCGGCGTGTCTCATGGGGTACAGCAGGTCAATTTCATCTCCAAGGAAGTTTGCACCGGGGTAGATGGCATGACCGCCTCGCGGCGCAGCTTCACCGGCCTGTTCATCCCCGGCACGCTGGCACTGATCACGGCTTTCGTCGGTTTCGCCACCCTGGTGCTGGTGCCCATCCCGATGATCCGCGAGCTGGCCATTACCGCTTCGGTGGGGGTGGCCTACAAGATCATTACCAACCTGATCATGCTGCCGGTGCTGGCCAGTTATTTCAGCTTCGACAAGGCCTATGTGGCGCGTGTCGAAAGGCTGCGAGCCAGGCGTGATGGCGCCATGGTCAGCCTTGGGCGTATCGCCGAGCCGCGAAATGCGGCCATCGGCACGTTGCTGTGCCTAGCGCTGATGGCGTTGGCGGTATGGCAGAGCCAGGGGCGCCATGTAGGGCATGTGCTGCCAGGGGCGCCGGAGCTGCATGCAGACTCTCAGTACAACAGGGATGTGCAGAGTGTGGTCAACCACTTTGCCCTGGGCCTGGACCTGTTCACCGTGGCGGTGGAAACCCCTGCAGGCGGCTGCTACCGCAACGATGTGATGGCCTATGTCGACCGCCTGACTTGGTATCTTGGCAATGTGCCCGGTGTGCTCTCGGCGCAGTCCCTGCCGGCGCTGACCAAGCTTTCGGCCTCCGGCGTCAACGAAGGCAACCCCAAGTGGGCAGCGCTGCCGCTGGATGAGCTGTCGCTAGGCGAAGCGGTTCGCCAGGTGCCCGAGGCCCTGCGCCTGTACAACGCAGACTGCACACTGCTGCCGATCAACCTCTATCTCACCGACCACAAGGCCAGCACCCTGAAACAGGTAGTGCAGGCGGTCGAGGATTATCGGGCCGAACATAAGTTGGAGGGGGTGACGGTACGTCTGGCCAGCGGCAATGCCGGCGTACAAGCAGCCACGAATGAGATTGTGGAGACCTCAGAGCTGCCGATGATGCTCTACGTCTACCTGACCATCGTGCTGCTGGTGTTTCTGGTGTACCGCGACTGGCGCGCCATGATCGCCTGCTGCCTGCCGCTGACCCTGGCGACCTTCCTCGGCTACTGGTTCATGAAGGAGCTGGATATCGGCCTGACTGTGGCCACCCTGCCGGTGATGGTGCTTGCCGTGGGCATCGGCGTGGATTACGCCTTCTACATCTACAACCGCTTGCAGATGCATCTCGCCGCAGGGCAGCACATCGTCAGCGCGTTCCAGCAAGCCTTGCGCGAGGTTGGGGTGGCTACGGTATTCACCGCCTTGACGCTGTCCGTCGGCGTCGCCACCTGGTCATTCTCGGCGCTGAAGTTCCAGGCCGACATGGGCCTGCTGCTCACCTTCATGTTCATGGCCAACATGATCATGGCCATCACCCTGTTGCCAGCGCTGGCCGTGGTACTGGAAATCCTGATTCCGCGGCGGGGGCCGGTGCGTGCTCCCCTGATCGCGCACTGATAGAGGAGCATGCATGATGTTCGCGATTCGTTTTCTGCAGTTCCCGCTGGTGGCCCTGGCATTGGCTGTGACCGGTAATGTGTGGGCTGCTGACGCGCAGGCTCCGGCTATCGCCCTGGAGAGCGCACAGCATGCGCCACTGGTCGCGGTGAGCCAGGTGGGCCGGCGTCTGGTCGCCGTGGGTGACCATGGCATTGTCGTGTTGTCCGATGATGGCGAGACCTGGCGCCAGGCCAGCAGCGTGCCGGTGGACGGCTTGCTCACTGCCCTGAGCTTTATCGATGAGCGGCAGGGCTGGGCGGTTGGCCATGGCGGGGTGTTGCTGCATACCGAAGACGGGGGTGAAACCTGGGCTCTGCAGCAACTCCTGGAGGAGCAGCCGGTATTGCTTTCGGTGTGGTTCGAGAATGCCCAGCACGGCATCGTCGTTGGGGCATACGGATACGCCGCGCAGACTCAGGATGGCGGGCAGAGCTGGCAGCGACTGAGCGTGGGTGCCGATGGTGACGACTATCACCTCAACCATATCTTCGCCACCCGTGATGGCAGCCTGTTAATCGCCGCTGAGGCGGGGAACGCCTATCGCTCTGCTGATCGCGGTGCCAGCTGGCAATCACTCGACACCGGCGTCAGCGGCTCTCTGTGGAGTGGTGTCGGGCTGCGTGATGGTCGAGCGCTGCTGGTCGGCATGAGCGGGCGGGTGCTGCTCGGCGACAGTTCTGGCAAACGCTGGCGCGAACTGAGCAGCGGTACGGTCGAGGCGATCACCGATGTCGCTCAACTGGCCGATGGCCGCGTCGCGCTGGTCGGCAATGGGGGGCTGGTAGCGCTCTCGGATACAAAGGTGGAGCGCTTCAACGCATCTCAGCGTGAGGACCGCCTGAACATCTCCGCATTGGCGCCGCTCACTGAAGGACATCTGCTGCTGTTTGGGGCGGCAGGGGTAATACCTCAATAGTCCGCATCGCGTCGGTCACCCTTGTCATGGCCCTTGTCGGAGGGCGATGACGAATAGCACCGACGCCATCCCTTCGACAGTACGCGCATCCGCAGTTTGTTTGCTCGTTGAGATACTCGACGAACTCTTAAGGGGCGCGTGTCTTCTTGCATGGCTGGAGTGCATCGATGCGTACCTTGTTCGCCAGGTTGTCATTGCGATTCAAGCTGGTGCTGTTCAACGGCCTGCTGCTGGCGTTGATCACTGTGTTGCCGCTGACCGAAAACTGACCCAGTAGAGGCTGTTCTGCCGATCGAAAACTGACCCAGGTGCTCAACTGCTCCTGCTCAATTTATGAGCAGGAGAACACAGGGTGATCAGTATGGAAATGATG
>NZ_JAENSQ010000054.1:0-19604 GCF_016613125.1 Pseudomonas sp. MF6776 | reverse complement strand
ATCTGCCCGATCATCGAGGCACTGATCAGAGAGTAATGCCTGGCGGGTGAGCTGGAGATCGGAAAGCCCCTTTACGGTGGGATTCAGAGCTTACGTTGGTTTTTGGTTCCATTGCTCCCCAAACCCCAAAGTCACGCGCGTGATCGAAGATCTCGCCGGGCCTAATGGTCTGTGTTTCTCGCCAGATGAAAAGACCCTGTACATCGTTGAAGGTCGCGCCAAGCCGAATCGTTTGGTCTGGGCGTACGCGGTTAATGAAGACGGCACGCTGGGTAATCGCAACAAGCATATCGAGGCGACTGCGTATGGCGCGCTCGATGGCATTAAGTGCGATGAGGCCGGTAATCTCTGGTGTGGTTGGGGCAGCAATGGCTCGCCACAGGGTAAACCAGAGGAGCTTGATGGTGTGCGTGTGTTCAATGCTCAAGGCAAGGCGATTGGCCATATTTCGTTGCCGGAACGTTGCGCCAACCTATGCTTTGGCGGCGTTCAAGGTAACCGCCTGTTCATGGCCAGCAGCCATTCTATTTACTCAGTATTTGTAAACACCCGCGGCGCCACTTTTATTAAGTGAGCCACCAGCCGCAACCCAGCGGTTGCGGTTGCCCCACGCTGAACGGCTTGGCAGTACAGCGTGGCTGACTGAAATTAAGTGCGAGCCTCAACGCTCGCACTTATGTCCTGCACGCAGCGCGCGACAATGCCAGAATAGTCGCTCATGTCAGCCTGCGACCTTTGTATGAAAATCCTCAGCCTGCGCCTCAAAAATCTGAACTCACTCAAGGGCGAGTGGAAGATTGATTTCACTGCCGAGCCATTTAAAGACAACGGGTTGTTCGCGATTACCGGGCCCACCGGCGCGGGTAAAACCACGTTGCTTGATGCTATTTGCCTGGCCTTGTATCACCGCACGCCACGTATGAGTACGGTGTCTGCGGGGAGCAATGAATTGATGACGCGGCACACGGCTGAGTGCTTGGCCGAGGTTGAGTTTGAAGTTAAAGGTGTGGCGTACCGAGCGTTTTGGAGCCAGCGCCGCGCCCGCGACAAAGCTGATGGGGCACTGCAGGCGCCCAAGGTTGAGTTGGCATTGATGGCCGACGGCAAAATCGTTACTGACAAAATCAACGAAAAACTGCGTGAAACCGAGCGCCTGACCGGGCTGGATTTTGAGCGTTTCACTAAGTCGATGTTGCTCGCTCAAGGCGGCTTCGCGGCATTTCTTGAGGCCAATGCGAATCAGCGTGCAGAGTTGCTTGAAGAACTGACCGGCACTGATATTTACGGGCAAATTTCTCAGCGGGTGTTTGAGCAAACTCGTGAGGTAAAAACTGCGCTAGATCACCTGCGCGCTAAAGCTGAAGGGGTTGAGCTGTTAAGTGACGAGCAGCGTGAGCAACTTAACGCTGAGCATGCTCAAGTCAGCGTGGATGAGCAGCGTTTGGCGGCTGAGCAAAGCGGCCTGAATGCACAGACGCTGTGGCGCGATGCCAAAGCCAAGGCGCAGACGCAATTGCAGCAAGCGCAGGAGCAAGCGAGTCAGGCACAACAAGCGCTTAATCAGGCTCAGCCGCAATTGCACAAGCTGGCGGCCAGTGAGCCGGCCACACAATTGCAGCCGCTGTACCGCGAGCAACTGCGCATCAGTCATCAGTTGCAAGCCAGCCAAGCTCAAGAGCAGCAGTTGCGTGAGCAGCACATGGCTGCGCTGGAGCAAATCTGTCAGCAGGCGTGGCAAGGTCAACAAGTCAGTCAGCAAACATTGCAGGCAGAACGTGCGACTACAGAGGATTTGCAGCAGCGCGCTGATGCTGTTGCGCAGCAGCTCGTCACTCAGCCGCAGCGGGCGCAGTTAGGTGCGCATCTGGCCGCGTGGCAAGAGCAGTTCGACTCCTTGGCGGTGAGCGAGCAAGAGCAAGCCGCTGAGCGTGAGAAGCAACAACAACTGGATGACCAACTGGCTCAGCTAGCAGCTGAGTTACCCCAGCAGCAAACGGTTTTGCACGCAGCGACGACTCAGCTTAAACAAGCTGAGCTGGCGGCAAACACCGCGCGCGCGGAGTTGGATGGATTGTTTGGCGGCCATAATGACGCAGCCTTACGTGAGCAAACTCAGCAATTAACCGAGCGTGGGCGTCAGCTGGAGCGTTTGGCAATGCTGCTGACTCAGCGTCAGCAGTTTGTTGATCAGCAGGCTCAAGCGCAGGCGCAACTGATAGCTCAGCAAGCCGAGCAAGCGCAGTTAAATCAGCAGCGTGAGGCGCTGCGCAGTCAGTTTGTCGACCTTAAACAGCAGATCGCCGACAAACAAAAGCTGCTTGAGCAAGAGCAACGTATTCAACAGTTAGAACAATACCGCGCCGCCCTACAAGCCGATGAGGCCTGTCCGCTGTGTGGCTCGCATGAGCACCCGGCGATTGCCGAGTATCAAGCGCTTAACCCGTCGCAAACTGTGCAAGCCTTGCAGGCCAAACAGCTTGAGCAAGATGCGGTGCGGGCACAAGGCGAGACGCTGAACAAGCGCCTGGCTGTGGTGGAAACACAAATAGCCCAGGCTCAAGCGCAAGTTAGTGCTGCACGACAGGGGTTGGCTGAGGCGGATCAGCGCTGGCAGCAAGCCTGTGAATCGCTCGGGCAGGCAATTGCGGATGCCAGCGCATTGCAGGCCGCACAACACGACCACGAGCAGCACATGCAGCAGCAACAGTTGCGCATGAGCCAGCTCGACCAACTCAAGTTAGTCGCCCAGCAAGCCGCCGATGGGGTGATGACGGCTGAGCTTGAGCACAGTAAATGCAGCGCTCAATTGGATACGCTGACCAGTAAACAGAGCCATGTGCAACAGCGTCACCACGACAGTATTAGCCAACTGCAGTTGCTCACCAGCAAGCATGCCGAACGCTTGGAACGCCTCAGTAGCTGTTTGCAGGTGCTGGGTTTGAACATGCCTGTAGCGCCTGCCGATTGGCTGCGTGAACAACAGCAAGCATGGCAAGGCTGGCAGGCTGAACAGGCGTTAAGCCTGAGTTTGGCTACGCAGTTGCAAGCGCAAACGCATGCACTGCAACAGGCGCACGAGCACGCACAAACCTGGCAGCAGCACTGGCTTGAGCAAGCGCAAGAGCCGTTAGCGGAGTTGCCGGCGGTTGATAACCCGCATGAGCAATTACAAGCATTGCAGCGTAGTTGGCAGGCTTCGCAACAGCAGCGTGATCAGCTGTGGGGGCAACTGCAAACGGTGCAAGTGCGTATCGAGCACGAGCAGCGTGAGTTAGCCGCGCAAAATAACGACTGGCAGAACGCTTTGGCGGCTAGCCAGTTTGCCGATGAGGCGCAGTTTATGGCGGCGTTATTGGATGACGCTGAACGCGCGAGCTTGCGCGAGCTTCAGCAGCGCCTAAACAACGCAGCCACTGCCGCTCAGGCTTTGGCGCACGATTGCACGCAGCGCTTTGCTGAATTGCAGTCGGTTGAGCAGTCGAAAGTGCTGGTCGATCTGGATGATGAGGCGCTGGCGCAACAGCTTGTACAGTTGGCAACACAGTTGCGCAACCTGAGCCAGCGCCAAGGTGAGATTCGTGCACAACTGCAAGGTGATGATGCGCGGCGCCTGAGCCAACAAAGCCTGTTTGCGCAGATCCGTGCGCAACAATCCAATTACGATGCTTGGCAGCAACTCAACAGCCTGATCGGCTCGGCGGATGGCGCTAAATTTCGCAAGTTCGCCCAAGGATTAACACTCGATCACTTGGTCTACTTAGCTAATCAGCAGCTTGAACGCTTGCATGGACGCTATCAGTTGGCGCGCAAGTCTCTGGGTGAGCTGGAGCTTGAGGTGGTCGATACGTGGCAGGCGGATGTTGCGCGGGACACCAAAACCTTGTCTGGTGGTGAAAGCTTTTTAGTCAGCCTTGCGCTGGCGTTGGCTTTGTCGGATTTGGTCAGCCACAAAACCAGTATCGACTCGCTGTTCCTCGATGAAGGCTTCGGCACCCTCGACGCTGAAACACTTGAGGTGGCGCTGGATGCACTCGACAGCCTGAATGCCAGCGGCAAGATGATCGGCGTCATCAGTCATGTTGAAGCGCTCAAAGAGCGCATCCCGGTGCAGTTAAAAGTGCATAAGGCAATTGGCATGGGCTACAGCGGGCTGGATAAACGCTTCGCGGTATAGTCCTTTGCGAGGCACCTGTCTCGGCGAGTGAGATCGAGACAGATGCTTTGCAAGGATTACTGGAGGCATGCACTGGCTAGTTTGCCGTTAAGCGCTGAGTCTTCGGTACAGTTCTCGGCACATCAAGGGTTCGCCGCGATAAACATCACCACAACCTCTGCCAGCTTTTCGCCCTGATCCTCTTGCAGAAAGTGCCCGCCATTGACGATGGTGGTATGCGCTTGGCCGTGTGTGCCCGGTATCAGCTTTTGCAGCACCTTGTCGCCGCCTTTGGTGATCGGGTCTGAATCACTGAACGCGGTCAAAAAGGGTTTGTTCCACTTCATCAGTACTGCCCATGCTGCGCGGTTTTTATCGGCGGCAGGGTCGTTAGGCGTGGTGGGCACCAACAAGGGAAATTGCCGTGCACCTTCTTTGTAGCTTTCGTCAGGGAAGGGCGCGTCGTAGGCGTCTAGCACCGCTTGCGATAGCTCTGTGGTGGTGGCGCGGTTGATGATCGCTCCAGTGGGGAACTCTGGTACTTGTTGTGAGTATTGCTGCCAGCTTTTGAAGGCCTCCCCTGGGTTGTGATCACCGGTTGGGAGCATGGTGTTGGCGGCAACCACGCGAGCAAATAGGGCTGGGTTTTCTGCGACTAAACGCAAGCCAATCAAGCCGCCCCAGTCTTGGCAAACCAAGGTCACGTCACTCAGTTTTAGCTGGTCGAGCAGCGATTGCGCCCAGTCAACGTGGCGCTGATAGGTGTAGTCGGTACGTTTACTGGGTTTGTCTGAGCGACCAAAACCGATGAGGTCTGGGGCAATAACGCGATGGCCTGCAGCAACTAGTGTGGGGATCATTGTGCGGTACAAGTAGCTCCACGATGGCTCACCGTGCAGCAATAAAACCACTGCGCCAGCGGCTGGACCTTGATCCAAATAATGCATGCGTAACTCACCGCCTTCGCTGTCATCCACCATCAGGTAGTTGGGCTCGAATGCGTAGCCGGGAAGGTTTTCGAAGTGTCGATCTGGGGTGCGTAAAAAATCCATATTGTTCGCCTCGCTAAGTGTCGGTCAGCCATGGTGCGCACGCGCGCCGCCTGTGTACACGTGTTTTGACTCTGTGAATGCTGCGTTATTACGCTCAGTGAGTCTTTGGCGCGTGGGCGGCTCGCGCGTTATCGGGCTGGCAACGCGTGGCTAACTCTGGGGCTGGCTTAGCTCCAGCGTTCTTGGCGCCAGGCTTGTTGCTGTTCTGGGGTGAGGAATGTCCAAGCGACAAAACGGCTTTGTTTTTGCCCTTGAGCCATTTCAACGGTGCGTACTTCCAATGCGCCAGCTTTGTTCAGGGCACTGTAAACGCCGCCGAGGTTGCCGGCTTTGGAGATCAAACTACTGAACCAAAACACCTGTTGGGCGTGTTCAGCGCTTTCGCTGATTAAACGGCTAACAAACGCCGCCTCGCCGCCCTTGCACCAAAGCTCAGCAGCTTGGCCGCCGAAGTTGAGTACCGGCAATTTGCGTTTGGGGTCGAGCTTGCCAAGGTTACGCCATTTGCGGGTGCTGCCTTGCGTGGCTTCCTCAGCGGAGGCATGAAACGGCGGGTTGCACAGGGTGATATCAAAGCGATCTTCGGCGCGGATAACGCCCTGAAAAATATGCGTGCTGTCGTTTTGCTGGCGTAGCTCGATGGCTTCAACGAGCCCCGGATTGGCGTTGAGAATCGCACCGGCTGAGGCAATTGCGCTGCTGGCGATATCACTGCCAACGAAGTGCCAGTCGTATTCGCGATGGCCAATTAGCGGATAAATACAATTGGCGCCAACACCCACGTCTAGCGCATTCACCTGTGCGCCACGAGGAATAACCCCTGCGTTACTTTTCCCGAGCAAGTCGGCGATGTAGTGCAGGTAGTCTGCGCGGCCGGGGATCGGCGGGCATAGATAGTCGGCAGGAATGTCCCAGTGGGCAATGCCGTAGAACTGTTTGAGCAGGGCGCGGTTGAAGACTTTTAGGGGTCATGCCGAGATAAGGCAAAAATTAGGACATTCGTTCTCTAAATTATTGTATTTAAACGAATATTAGAATCCCTTCTCAGCAAAGACTGCTTCGCGCCCAATCGCTTCAGCCATCCATGGAGGAAGCTTGGATCTATGCGATTTCAAGACCTGCCAATCGCTATTCGACAGGCACGTGCGCAGCTTCGCGACTGCCTCTTGGGCGTGGGGTTTGCCCAACCAGGCAAGTGCACGTACAGCGTCGCCAGCAATGGTCGCTCCGAGGGCGACCTGCCACTGTGGCGCATGTTCGATTCTCACCTGAATTTTGCCTAATTGCAGGGTTCTCGGCCGTCCGCTGGTGATAAATACTTCCTTAATCGACACCTGCTGCGTCAGCCCTAGAAGGGGTCATGCCGAGATAAAGGGAAAATTCACTCACTTCCCTCCTATCCGCATGTTTTATAAAGACTTTTCAGGACGTAACTGAGTCTTGCCGAGATAAGGCAAAATTAGGACATTCGTTCTCTAAATTATTGTATTTAAACGAGCATCAGAAGCCCTGCTCAGCAAAGACTGCTTCGCGCCCAATCGCTTCAGCCATCCATTGAGGAAGGTTTGATCTATGCGATATCAAAATCTGCCAATCGTTACTCGACAGGCACGTGCGCAGCTTGGCGACTGCCTCTGGGGCGTGGGGTTTCCCCAGCCAGGCAAGCGCACGTACAGCGTCGCCAGCAATGGTTGTTCCGAGGGCGATTTGCCAATGCGGCGCATGCTCGATTCTCACCTGAGCCTTGCCTAGCTGCAGGGTTCTCGGCCGTCCGCCGGTAACAAATACCTCCCTAATCGACACCTGTTGCGTTAGCCCTAGAAGGTTCGCTGCGCGGGCACCGCTTAACGCGATTACCTGATGGCTTTTCGAAGCTATCGCACTGATAACCTTCTCCGTCGCCGGCGCGCGTTTGCCGAAGCGCCCGGTGACCGGCGCCACATAGAGGCCGCGTGAAATCCGCATTAACTCCCCGCCCTTGGCTAATCGAGAGAATGCTTGGTCCACCGAAGCACGGTCAGCCAAGTGAAGGAATTCGTTTGGTGCAAGGATGCCTCCTTCAGGAAGAAGCCTGCTGTGTTCGATGATTGCCGCGGAAAGGGATTTCATGGATGGCTGGTTTTTGAAATAGGGGTCGTCTCAGAAAACGGAAAATAAAGCACGCTAAGGCATAGCCGACCCTGCCAGGCTTGTTCCGCCCTGTAGCGACGCGATCAGCGGGCAGGAAACATTCCCCTTCCGCGCATGGCAGGCGCACACCAGTTCAGACAGCACGGTTTCCATGCGCGCCAGGTCGGCCATCTTTTCGCGCACGTCCTGAAGCTTGTGCTCGGCCAGGCTGCTGGCTTCCTCGCAGTGGGTGCCATCATCGAGCCGCAACAGCTCGGCGATTTCATCCAGGCTGAAGCCCAGCCGCTGGGCCGATTTCACGAATCGCACCCGCGTCACATCCGCCGCGCCATAGCGGCGAATGCTGCCGTAAGGCTTGTCCGGTTCCGGCAGCAGGCCCTTGCGCTGATAGAACCGGATCGTCTCCACGTTGACCCCGGCCGCCTTGGCAAAAGCGCCAATGGTCAGGCTCTCCAAATTGTTTTCCATATCACTTGACTCCGTACATGAGTACGGAAGTAAGGTTACGCTATCCAATTCAAATTCGAAAGGACAAGCGCATGTCTGAACCACAAAACGGGCGCGGCGCGCTCTTCGCTGGCGGACTGGCCGCCATCCTCGCCTCGACCTGCTGCCTCGGGCCGCTGGTCTTGGTCGCCTTGGGATTCAGCGGGGCATGGATCGGCAACCTGACCGTGCTGGAGCCCTATCGCCCGATTTTCATCGGCGCAGCGTTGGTAGCCTTGTTCTTCGCCTGGCGGCGCATCTACCGCCCTGCGCAAGCCTGTAGACCGGGTGAGGTCTGCGCGATTCCCCAAGTGCGAGCGACTTACAAGCTCATTTTCTGGGTCGTGGCCGTGCTGGTTCTGGTCGCGCTCGGATTTCCCTATGTCATGCCATTTTTCTACTGATCGGAGTTCACCATGAAGAAACTGTTTGCCTCCCTCGCCCTCGCCGCCGTTGTTGCCCCCGTGTGGGCCGCTACCCAGACCGTCACACTGTCCGTACCGGGCATGACCTGCTCTGCCTGTCCGATTACCGTCAAGAAGGCGATTTCCAAGGTCGAAGGCGTCAGCAAAGTTGACGTGACCTTCGAGACACGCGAAGCGGTGGTCACCTTCGATGATGCCAAGACCAGCGTGCAGAAGCTGACCAAGGCAACCAGAGACGCGGGCTATCCCTCCAGCGTCAAGCAGTGAGCCACTGAACCAGAGCCTAGGGCGATCATGGGGATGATCACACGCATTGCCGACAAGGCTGGCGCGCTCGGCAGCGTTGTTTCAGCGATGGGCTGCGCCGCCTGCTTCCCGGCCCTCGCCAGCTTGGGCGCGGCCATCGGGCTGAGCTTTCTACAGGAATACGAAGGGTTGTTTATCTCCACGCTGTTACCGCTGTTCGCCGTCGTGGCTTTGCTGGCGAATGCACTGGGCTGGCTGAGTCATCGGCAATGGCACCGCAGCCTGCTCGGCATGATCGGGCCAGCCATCGTGTTCGCCGGAACCGTCTGGCTGCTTGGCAACTGGTGGACAGCACGCCTCGTATACACCGGCCTAGCCCTGATGATCGGCGTGTCGATCTGGGACTTGGTTTCGCCGGTAAATCGCCGCTGCGGCCCGGATGGCTGCGAACTCCCCGCGAAACACGACTGACTGCGTGAGCCAGCGGCCAACACAGAAAAGGAACGATGAATGACCACCCTCAAAATCACCGGCATGACCTGTGACTCGTGTGCGACGCACGTCAAGGAAACCCTGGAGAAAGTTCCCGGCGTGCAGTCGGCGGATGTCTCCTATACGAAGGGCAGCGCCAAACTCGCCGTCGAGGCCGGCATATCGCCGGACGCGTTGACTGCCGCCGTGGCCGGACTCGGTTATCGGGCCACGCTCGCCGACGCGCCCGTGCCTCCGGTGGGCGGTGGCTTGCTCGGAAAGATGCGCGAATGGCTAGGTAGCGGCGACAAGGCTGGTGGTGACGGTGGCGGATTGCATATTGCCGTTATCGGCAGCGGTGGCGCGGCGATGGCGGCGGCGCTGAAAGCCGTCGAGCAAGGCGCGCACGTCACCTTGATCGAGCGCGGCACCATCGGCGGCACCTGCGTCAATGTCGGCTGCGTGCCGTCCAAGATCATGATCCGCGCCGCGCACATCGCCCACTTGCGCCGAGAAAGCCCGTTCGATGGCGGCATGCCGCCCACACCGCCGACGATCTTGCGCGAGCGGTTGCTGGCCCAGCAGCAGGCGCGCGTCGACGAACTGCGCCACGCCAAATACGAAGGCATCCTGGATGACAATCCCGCCATCTCCGTGCTGCACGGCGAAGCCCGTTTCAAGGACGCGCACAGCCTGACCGTGCAACTCAACGGTGGTGGCGAACGTGTGCTGGCGTTCGACCGTTGCCTGATTGCCACCGGCGCGAGTCCGGCCGTGCCGCCGATTCCCGGCCTGAAGGACACGCCGTACTGGACTTCCACCGAAGCACTGGTCAGCGACACCATTCCTGAGCGGCTGGCCGTGATTGGTTCGTCGGTGGTAGCGCTGGAACTGGCGCAGGCGTTCGCCCGACTGGGCAGCAAAGTAACGATTCTTGCACGCAGCACCCTGTTCTTCCGCGAAGACCCGGCCATCGGTGAGGCAATCACGGCGGCGTTCCGCGCCGAAGGGATCGAGGTGCTGGAGCACACCCAGGCCAGCCAGGTCGCGCACGAGGGCGGCGAATTCGTGCTCACCACGGCGCACGGCGAGCTGCGCGCCGACAAACTGCTGGTCGCCACCGGTCGCTCGCCCAACACGCGCAGCCTGGCGCTGGACGCGGCAGGTGTCGCGCTCAACCTGCAAGGCGCTATCGTCATCGACGTCGGCATGCGGACCAGCACGCCGGACATCTACGCGGCCGGCGACTGCACCGACCAGCCTCAGTTCGTCTATGTGGCGGCAGCGGCCGGCACCCGTGCGGCGATCAACATGACGGGCGGTGACGCGGCGCTTAACCTTGCCGCCATGCCTGCCGTGGTGTTCACCGATCCGCAAGTCGCCACCGTGGGCTACAGCGAGGCAGAGGCCCAGCACGACGGGATCGAGACCGACAGTCGCACCTTGACCTTGGACAACGTGCCGCGTGCGCTCGCCAACTTCGACACACGCGGCTTCATCAAGCTGGTCATCGAGGAAGGTAGTGGACGGCTCATCGGCGTACAGGCGGTCGCGCCGGAAGCCGGCGAACTGATCCAGACGGCGGTACTCGCCATCCGTAACCGGATGACCGTGCAGGAACTGGCCGACCAGTTGTTCCCCTATCTGACGATGGTCGAGGGACTGAAGCTCGCGGCGCAGACCTTTAACAAGGATGTGAAGCAGCTTTCCTGCTGCGCCGGGTGAGAAAAAGGAGGTGTTCGATGAACGCCTACACGGTGTCCCGGCTGGCCCTTAATGCCGGGGTGAGCGTGCACATCGTGCGCGACTACCTGCTGCGCGGACTGCTGCGGCCGGTGGCGTGCACCCCTGGCGGCTACGGCCTGTTCGACGATGCGGCCTTGCAACGGCTGTGCTTCGTGCGGGCTGCTTTCGAAGCGGGTATCGGTCTCGACGCGCTGGCGCGGCTGTGCCGGGCGTTGGATACCGCGGACGGCGACGAAGCGGCCGCGCAGCTTGCCGTGCTGCGCCAGTTCGTCGAACGTCGGCGCGAAGCATTGGCCGATCTGGAGGTGCAGTTGGCCACCATGCCGACCGAGCTGGTACAGCATGCGGAGAGTCTGCCATGAACAGCCCCGAGCGCTTGCCGACCGAGACACACAAGCCGTTCACCGGCTACCTGTGGGGCGCGTTGGCCGTGCTCACCTGTCCCTGCCATTTGCCGATTCTCGCTGTGGTGCTCGCGGGGACGACGGCCGGCGCGTTCATCGGGGAGCATTGGGGTATTGCAGCCATCACGCTGACCGGCTTGTTTGTCCTGTCCGTGACGCGGCTGTTGCGGGTCTTCAAGGAAAGATCGTGAGCACATCACTGCCCGCCAGATGGACGGCGACCGAATTGGCGCAGGCGGTTGTGCGCGGGCAGTTTGAGCTGCACTACCAGCCGATTGTCGATTTGCGCAGTGACCAGATTGTCGGTGCGGAAGCCCTGTTGCGCTGGCGTCATCCGCAGCTCGGACTTTTGCCGCCGGGCCAGTTCCTGCCCGTGGTCGAATCGTCCGGCTTGATGCCTGAAATCGGCGCTTGGGTGCTGGGCACCGCCTGCCGCCAGATGCGCGAATGGCGGATGCTGGCATGGCAACCGTTCCGGCTCGCCGTCAATGTTTCGGCGAGCCAGGTAGGACCGGATTTCGACGGGTGGGTAAAGGGCGTGCTGGCTGACGCCGAGTTGCCTGCCGAGTATCTGGAAATTGAGCTGACCGAATCGGTCGCGTTCGGCAATCCGGCGATCTTCCCAGCCCTGGAAGCCTTGCGACAGATCGGTGTGCGCTTCGCTGCCGATGACTTCGGGACGGGGTATTCCTGTCTGCAACACCTGAAGTGCTGCCCGATTACTAAGCTCAAGATCGACCAGTCCTTCGTCGCCGGACTCGCCGACGACCACCGCGACCGGACCATCGTGCACACCGTGATTCAGCTTGCGCACGGGCTGGGAATGGACGTGGTGGCCGAGGGCGTGGAAACGCCGACCAGTCTCGCGCTGTTGCGGCAAGCGGAGTGCGATACGGGGCAAGGCTTCCTGTTCGCCAAGCCAGTGCCGGCGGCGGCATTCGCCGCCTTTGTCAGTCAATGGAGGGGTGCCACCATGAATGCAAATGATCCGACTGCCACCAGTTGCTGCGTGTGCTGCAAGGAAATCCCGCTCGACGCCGCCTTCACACCGGAAGGTGCGGAGTACGTCGAGCGCTTCTGCGGGCTGGAGTGTTATCAACGCTTCCAGGCGCGGGCAAGCAACGCGACCGAAACGAGCGCCGAACTGAACGCTTGCGGTTCGCCGCCGTCAGATTGAGGCATGCCCTAACTGGGCGTCAGGCCGGAACCTTGGGCAGTGTCAGAATAGGGCCGATTCCAGCATTTTCTGACGACTCGCCTGCAACCTCTAGGGCCTCAACCTGACAGGCCGCACGCTTAGCGTACGATTTTGTCCGTTTTCTCTATCGTCCCCTCCATGCCCGACGGACGGTCGCCGGCCCGCCCTGGTCGAAGGCCGCCCCACTCGGCCCGGCGAGGCCCGGCCAAGGTTGGACAGTTGCAGCGGCCAAAATCGCCCCCTGCGGCCTCCTGGGCGCGTTTCTGGTGCCAAGGTAGGCTTGCCCCCTGACTGACAGCTTCCGCGTTGTGTGGGCGATTCTGGAGGCTCTGACGCTGCTCCGGTTGCAGCGCTCCCGCCCCCTCTTTGGCGTTCAACCTGTCGTTTTCAGAAGACGGCTGCACTGAACGTCAGAAGCCGACTGCACTATAGCAGCGGAGGGGTTGGATCCATCAGGCAACGACGGGCTGCTGCCGGCCAATAGCCGACAATGACGACACTGGAAATCCCCGCCTGTGAGCGTCGGCTCAGGGCGGGACAGCGTCATCCAGCTACCTGCGCCACTGACTCAGCCTTGTCCAGCCGGCCGCGCCGCACGAACAGACTGACCAGCCGTTGACGGATCGCCACCTGGAGTTCCGCCAGTTGTTCCGGCGTGATGCGAATTTCACCCGCTCGACGAGCGCAACACCGGCGCCGCCTACGCCAAGAACCGGCGAATCGAACTCAAACTCACGAACCGCTGAGCGCCGCGTCACCGCGCTGCTGCGCCAGCCAGTCGCGCGGGGCGCAGCCCATGCGCACGCGGAAGGCGCGCGCCAGAGCGTTCGGGCTGCCGTAGCCGACGCGGTCGGCCACCACCGCCACCGGCCGCCCCTGCTTGAGCAGGGTGCAACTGACGTTCATCCGCCAGTCGGCCAGATAGTCGCCCGGCGTGACGCCCACCGCGTCCTTGAACGCGGCGGCGAAGCGCGCGCGTGACATGCCCGCCTTCGCCGCCAGCGCCTCGAGCGACCACGCGGTCTGCGGCGCATCGTGCATGGCGGTTATGGCGCGCGCGAGTTTCGGGTCGGCCAGGCCCGCCAGCAGTCCGGTGGCGCCAAGCCGCCCATCCATCAGATAACGCAGCAACTGGATCAGTAGCAACTCGCACAAGCGGTCGATGGCGGCCTGCCGACCGCACTGGTCGCGCTCGGCTTCGGCAAACAGCAACTCTAGCGTCGGCCCGAGGCCGGGCAAGTCCGCCAACGGAATCAGCAGCATCGACGGCAAGGCCATGGCCAACGGATTGCCCGTCGAAGCGCCCAGGTCGACCTCCGCACACAACCGCTCAGCGGTATCGCCGGGGGCGGCGACAAAACGATGCGACGCCACGCGCGGATAAAACAGCAGGCTCGGCTCGGTAACCAGCAGATCTTCATGCACGGGCGAACGCGCCGTAATCGGGCCGCGCCGCACCAGATGGATATAGCCATGCGGCGCCGCGTAATGATGCTGCCCACAGAAGGCGCCGCTGTGAAAAACGCGCGCCGAAAGCGAGTAGTGCCGGAGCAAGCCGGCCAGTCGATCCGCCATTCCACTCTCCATATAAGACGATAGGTTACGTATTTGATACTTTACGTGCCATATCGTACCAAACAAAGGGCGATCATGCCCACGTGCTCTTGCACCTCACCCACTACGGAGATAGACATGACCCAAATCGCCCCCCTGACCATCGACACCGCTGACGCCGCTACCGCTGCCACACTCAAGGCCGTCAAAGCCAAGCTTGGCATGGTGCCGAACCTGTTCGCCACGCTGGCCCACGCGCCGGCGGCGCTCAATGGCTACCTCGGCTTGTCCGAAACGCTGGGCACCGGCCGCCTGAATGCCTCCCAGCGCGAGATCGTTGCGCTCGCTGCCGGTCAAGCCAATCGCTGCCAGTATTGCCTGAGCGCACACACCCTGATCGGCAAAGGTGCCGGACTGTCGGCAGAGGCCATCGCCGCGGCCCGCACCGGCCAGGCGGCCAACGCACTTGACGATGCAATCGCCGGCTTTGCCCGCGCGCTGGTCGAGCAACGCGGCGTGGTGTCGGCCGACGCCATGGCCAACTACCGCCGCGCGGGGCTCGACGACGGCCTGATACTGGAAGTGATCGCCAACGTCGCGCTGAACACGCTCACCAACTACACCAACCACATCGCCGACACCACGGTGGATTTCCCCGTGGTCGCCGTCTGATCTCCATAGGCATATAAGGAGAACACGATGAAAATCGCACTCACCGGCGCTCTGCTCGCCAGCGCCCTCGTCCTGCCACTGGCCGTCACGGCCGGCGACTTTTCGCCCTATGTGGACAGCCAGGGCGGCATCAGCCGCCCCACAGACTTCCGCACAAACTTCGTCCACCTGGGCTCATATGCGGTGTTGGACGAAAAATCCGCCTCTCGCGGCTTGCACGATGTGTACACCGAAAAGGCCTCGGCCGAGCACTACCGCAAGACCGGCAAGTTCTTGGACGGCGCCACGCTGGTGAAAGAGATCCGCAAGCTCGAAACCAGCGCCATGACCACTGGCAACCCTGTGGTCTGGGGTTCCGATGCGGCCGTGTGGTTCGTGATGGTCAAGGACGCCAAAGGCCGTTTCGCCAGCAACCCCTTGTGGGGCGACGGCTGGGGCTGGGCGCTGTTCAAGGCCGACGCCCCCGCCAAGAATGTCGCCGTCAGCTACGAAGCCGACTGCATGGGCTGCCATGTGCCGGCGGCCAAGACCGACCGCGTATTCATCCAGGGCTATCCGACACTGACCCAGCACTGACTTGCTGCCGGGTTACGCTTCGCGCAGGATGGCACCTCCGTCCTGCGCGAGCCACCCTTTCCGGAAGCGCGCCATGCCGACACTCGACGCCTTTCTGACCGACGTCCGCGCCTGCACGCGCTGCGCACCGCATCTGCCACACGGCGTGCAGCCGGTCTTCCAGTTTCACCCGAGTGCGCCCATCCTCATCGCCGGCCAAGCACCGGGGGCCCGGGTCCATGCCTCAGGCGTGCCCTTCGACGACGCCAGCGGCGCGCGTCTGCGCGCCTGGCTGGGCGTGGACCGCGACACCTTCTACGACCCTACCCGCATCGCCATTCTGCCCATGGGCTTCTGTTATCCGGGCACCGGCAAAAGCGGTGACCTGCCGCTACGCCCGGAGTGCGCCCCCCGCCTGGCGCGAAGCCTTCATGCAGCGTTTCGAGCGCCTGTCGCTGGTCATCGTGCTGGGCAGCTACGCCATGGACTACCACCTCGGTACTGGCAAGACGCCGCTCACCCGGGTGGTCGAAGCCTGGCGCGAGCACTGGCCGCAAGCGTTCCCCCTGCCTCACCCTAGCCCGCGCAACAATCGCTGGCTGGTGCGCAACCCCTGGTTCCAACAAGACGTGCTGCCCGCGCTGCAAGCACGCGTCCAGGCAGTCCTCACCGCCAACCCCAAGGAAACCCCATGACCGACGACACCGCCGCCATTACCGAGCTGCTGCACAAGTACTACGACACCCTGGCCTGGGCGAACGGAGACAGGCACCGGCTTTGGAGCGATGAACGACGGCTTCAGGTGCGGTAGCTGACGCCTGGGACCTCAATCACCGTATGACCGGGTCGAAAGCGGTCCTTTCTCTGACAACATCGCCCTAGCCCGCACTCAACCCCCACAACACATCCAGCACATGTTGCGTAGGCCGCTCGACGTCCCCACCACGGTGGGCAATACCAAGTTGACGCCACAATAAGGGCTGTAATGGCCGCATGACGATCCTGGTATCGGGCAATGGCGTGGAGGCTTCATGCGGCAACAACGTCGCACCATAACCGGCCGCCACTAGGCTTTTGATCGCATCGTTGTAGTTCAGTTGAATACGCGGCGTGGGCTGCCGTCCATCACTGGCGAACCACTCCGAGGTCAAGCGCGAAAGCCGAGTAGTTTTGTCATTCAGAATTAATGGCTGGGCGGCCAGCCAACCGGGGGTCACAACATCCGGGCATTCCCAGCGAGCCGGCAAGAAGGCCATGACCGGGTCCCGCCGCCATGGCTCGATCCGCAATTCCTTCACCGGGGTCTGTGGCAGCGCGACCAGACCGATCTCCAAAGAGCCCTCGGCAAGCTTCTTCAAAGTTTCCTGCGACGTGAGCACCGCGACCTGCACATCGATAGCGGGATGGCGTTGGCCCAACGTCTCCAAAGCTTGCGGCATCAACTGTGCGATGGCCCCTGTGGAGGCACCCAGCCGCACACGCCCGGCCAAGCCCTGCACCTGACGCTCCACGTCCTCAAGCGCCTGCTCCGCATCCGCCAACAGGCGCCGCGCGCGCTCCACCAGCGTTTCTCCAATCGCCGAAGGCTGAATGCGCCCACGTGTGCGCGACAACAGCTTTCCGCCAACCCGCGACTCCAGGTCGGCAATATGCAAACTGACCGTGGGTGGCGCGAGGTGCAGCACACGGGCCGCCTCGGCAAACGAACCCAGGTCGGCAATGGCCACCAACGTGCGCAGACGGTCCAGGCTGATTTCGCGCATGAGTCACTCCTTGTTCAGAAAAGCTGAATTTCATCGTTTAGAAATTCAACTTTTCCTATCTTAGCCCCTCACTGAAGATTGGAACTCCTGATTTCCTATGTCCGAGAGCATTCCATGGCAAGTCCTCTTATATTCATCGACGGCGACCAAGGCACCACCGGGTTGCAAATCCATCAACGTCTACGCGACCGGACCGATCTGCGGCTTATCACGCTCAGCCCCGAACATCGCAAGGATCCGCAACGTCGCGCCGAAATCATCAACGCCTGCGACATCGCGATTCTCTGCTTGCCCGACCAAGCCGCACGCGACGCTGTAGCGAGCATCGAAAACCCCGCCGTTCGGGTGATCGATGCGAGTTCGGCGCACCGCACCCATCCAGACTGGACCTATGGTTTCGCGGAGATGAACTCGCAGCAGGCCCAACGCATCGCCACGGCACGGCGGGTCAGCAATCCCGGTTGCTATCCCACGGGGGCGATAGGGCTGCTGCGCCCATTGCTGGAGGCCGGGTTGCTGCCCAGGGACTATCCGACGAACATTCATGCTGTGTCGGGCTATTCCGGAAAAGGGCGCGTTGGCGTGCAAGAGCATGAGGGAGAGGGCGCATCACAGGCGCCCGCGTTTCAGGTTTATGGTCTGGGGCTGGCACACAAACATATTCCGGAGATTCAGCAGCAAAGCGGTCTGATGGAGCGGCCGATGTTTGTGCCGGCTTATGGGGCTTTTCGGCAGGGGATCGTGCTGACCATACCGTTGCAACTTCGCTTGTTGGCGCCGGGCGTGGATGCGGTGCGGTTGCATGCGTGTCTTATGCAGCACTACGTCGATGCGGACCATGTACAGGTGATGTCGATGCAGGAGGCCAAAGGGTTGACGTGCCTTGATCCTCAGGCGCTTAACGGGACTGATAGTTTGCGATTGGTGGTGTGTGAAAATGATGAGACGGGGCAGGTTTTGTTGGCTGCGGTGTTTGACAATCTTGGGAAGGGAGCCGCTGGAGCGGCGGTGCAGAATCTGGATTTGATGGTTGCAGGAACATGACTCCGACTACCCACTGGCTCTAGAGTCTATGGCTCGAATTTTCGAGCGGTTGTTTCCTCTCTGTTTATGGCCTGGCATCGACGGCATTAAACGAGTCGAAAACAGAATCTACGCGTGTCAGCAGTTTGCAATCCAGTCAGGCTTTGAAGTTAAACGGTCGTCCACGACAGGCAGCAATCGGCCAACAGCGGCCGTTTTAGAGTAGGGAAAATAAATCCCCTTTTCTGCTGTCTACGCTTCGCAGCGCCGGTTACCCGGTCACCACGCAAGACTCGCTTCCGGTCGGTGGCTAACCTTTACCGGGCGGGGGTCATACCCGCTGGGTTTCTTACGCCATTTCGTGACGGCTTGCGCCGTCATTCCCAGGCGACCAAGCTTTGCCTGGCGCACATAAATCAGTCCCCTTTTTCTCTTTGCGCAGCAATGGCGTCGATCCTTCGCGCCTGCAAACCTTTGGTGCAGGCTCCAGCTCGCCCATTGCCCCCAACGACACCGCCGAGGGTCGCGCCCAAAATCGCCGCGTTGAAATCAAACTGGTGCCCCGTAGCGGCGCTGTAGCTCAAGGGTAATGGTGCCTTGGTGCTCTTTTCGTCGGATGCCCAGCTATCTTTTAATGGGTTACGGGCGATTTGCAGTGGGCTCCAAAACCTGGCCTCAGGAGGTGCAAGCTCCCGTGGCACCGGCTTTGGACTGGGCAGACCAATACGCCGGCCCATAAGCCCATAAGGATCCCGGCCTCGGCCGGGTTCTTTATGCCCGCTTCGCGGGCTTGAGCCCAGAAGGGAGCGGCGTGCGCCGGATTCGCATCTGCCAGCCAGTACGCAGCCCGTTTGGAACTCAGTTGATCCGTCTTTTTCAACGGTTTAACAGCCAAATCAATACGTTCACAAGTACACTCGCCACCCTAGGGATGGTGAAGCATCCACGAGCGGTACTAGAATTTTCAGCTTTTCGGTGCCGCCGCACGAATTCAAGGGGCAAGCATGGATTACGAACAACTGCCGAGGGCCGCCTTGGTCCGTATGCTGCAGGAGCATGATGCGGCGCTTGCCGATGCTGGCAAGAATGGCATCGTTATGAGTTACACCGGGCGGGCTGCTCCCTGGCAGATCATCCGCCAGGTCAAGCCGAAGCTGCATCGTATTATCAAGAAAGTATCCTTTGGAGAGGAAACCGCCCAGTCAGAGAATGAGATCTGGGACGGTGAAAACCTTTCTGCGATGGTCACGCTCTATAAATATCGTGGTCAAGTTGATCTTGTAGTAACAGACCCGCCGTACAACACCGGCGAGGACTTCCGCTATAACGACAAGTGGGACAAGGATCCAAACGATCCAGATCTCGGCGATGTAGTTCCTAAAGATGATGGGTCCAAGCACAGCAAATGGTTGCGCTTCATGACACCCAGAATCTGGATGATGCGTGAGATGCTAACCCCAGGCGGGGTTATGGCTATCTGTATTGATCATAGGGAACTATTTAGACTTGGCATGCTCATGGACGAAATCTTCGGCGAAGAGAATCGCATTGGCATAATCAATTGGCAGAAAAGCTATTCACCTCGCAGTGATAATAAGGGGGCGGCGGCGAAAACTGAGTGCAACACCTGACCTTTCCGGTACGGTGCTGTCCCTATGTCTTATTCCGAACTCAGCGTTGAAGAGCGCGCCACCATTCAAATCGGTCATGCCCAAGGTTTCAGCCT
>NZ_JAENSQ010000053.1:0-20363 GCF_016613125.1 Pseudomonas sp. MF6776 | reverse complement strand
CAAGCGCTTCGACTTCAAATGCCCCATCGAGGTGATGGGAGAGGTCATGCAAAACTCCATGGCAATGCGGCATGATGCTCCGGCTTCAATTCAATAACCGTGTTGCACTCAGCTCCTGCAACCGCCCTTTATACCGAGGCTGAATCGCTCGGAAGCGCGAAGCACCACTTTTGGGTCCGTTGCAAGGACTGAAAATTGGGTCGAATTGGGGGGTTGCATATTGGAAATCGATGGCAGGATTTGAGCGTGAAGTGCGTTTGTCGCCCGATTGTGCTGCTTCGAAGTTTCGAGCAAAGGGACGGCACCACTGAAGACAGAATCTCCATTCCGCCAGCTGTTTTCGATTGTCGATCGATTGTCGACCGAATGAGAGCAGCTTCGGACCAATAGAAAACCCAAGCGAGAGCTTAAGGAGCAACATGGCCAGTAAAAACAAACCCACCGGCGACTTCGTTGTAGGTCTGGACATCGGCTATTCGAACGTGAAGTCGGCGTACGGATATGCCGATCAGGATCAACCAAGCCTGATGGTTCGACCTGCCCAAGCGGCACCTGTGACAAGCCTCAATGGCAACATTGACCTGAAGGATGGCGAGCACTACGTCTATGTGAACAATGAACAGTGGGTCGGCTTCGTGAACCCTGGCCGCTCGGGAGTTAAACGTGAACTCCACGCCGACTATCCATCGACGGATACCTATCGGGCCCTCTTCAATGCGTCGATCAGCGAAGTGTGCGCAGACGGCCGCTCTGAAATTGACCACCTGATCACCGGCCTGCCCGTGAAGCAAGCTCGTAATGTGGAGCTGGTCGAGCGGTTAACTGCTCAACTGACAGGTACCCACCAGGTTTCCCCCAAGCGAGAGATCACTGTGAAGAGGGTCACGGTGCTCCCTCAACCTGTCGGCACCCTGAACTACATCTACGCAACCCATCCAAACCCAGAAATCCTGATGGAGTCAGTCCTTCTCGTGCTCGACCCTGGGTTCTTCTCGGTTGACTGGGTTGTCTTCCGCCGGGGTGACATTGTCCGCGACTCATCGGACTCCTCCATGGAGGCCATGAGTGCCCTACTGGATGCAATCAACGTAGGAATCGCCAAGGATTTTGGAGGGAATGGGCCTGGCCGCGACAAGATTGAAATCGCGTTGCAGAACGGTCGCAACCACGTCTTTCTGTTTGGTGACGAAGTCGATCTGGGCCCATTCATCGAGCAGGCGTCCAACAGCGTGGCACCCAAAGCCCTCCTGAACATGAAGCAGCAGATGCGCTTCCTGGACGGGGAAGCAGTCGATTTCGTGCTGCTTGGAGGCGGTGGTGGCAACTGCTACAAATCTGCAGCTCAACAGGTTTTCCCGCGCTCCAAGACGTTAACCTCGGACCGTCCAGTAATCTCGAATGCCTTCGGGTATTGGCTGAACCACGGTTAAGGGAATGAACATGGGCAAGTTAGACGACGACGACACTCTGAAAATGCTGGTCAAGCTGACATCGGAGTCAAAGCTTCTCTATAAGGATCTAGAGAGCACGCCCAAAATGCGTAGAGCCAGGCGTCTTCTCTACCTTGCTCAGCTCGGCCTGATGACAGAGAAAACGCTTGAGGGGGAACAATCCACAGGCGTAAGGATGCCAATGCCAATCCCCGTACCTGGCAATGAGGTTAAGGCAGCTAATGCGCAGGATGAGGTACCAAAGGATGCAGAACACAGCGGGGTGATAGTCGGAGATGAGGTTACAGCTGTGTCGCCTCCTCCCCTGTCGATCTATGAGCCCACGATGGACCAATTGACTGGCAACGGGGAGCAGCCTAATCAGCCAACCGCGGTTGGACGAGCCCGCGTCGAGGAGGTGGTATCGGCAGATATAAGTCCGGCCCCTGAAACTAGCCCACCGGCCCAACTGCTGAACCGAAATAGGCCCGCTTTCAAATCGTCACTTGCTTAAAAATACAAAGCCCGCTCATCAGCGGGCTTTTATTTTAAAGTGCACTCAACGACATTCTACAAACGACCTTAGCTATTACCCGTGTATCTGCGTTTTTAGGTAAGCCTGTCTCAGGGTCAATTGGAACAGTGGTGCCCAAGATATTAGGGTTTGTCGACGTTAAGGCGAAACCAGTGATAACTGGTGACACTTGCCGGAGTACTACAGAATCTCTGATTGAAATCAGATAAACACCCTCGTGAAGTGTTTTCTGGGAGATATCTACAAGAATGATGTCATTTCGGGAAACGACAGATTTTAAAGCATCAGTATTCACCAACACTGCCCTGGTGCTTTCCGGCTTTAACCCGTACTCACACAAAAGCCTGAGAGGCATCGGCAGGGTCCGAAGCACTGATTCAACGACTATCGCAGGGGGTTCCTTGGCCAGAATCCCTAACGTGAAAGCCAATTGTTCGGGACTTTGAACCATCAAAGAAACTGAGTCGTCAACTTTCGTGGTGTCGGATCCAGTTGCTAGGTACTCAACGGTGGTTTCAAGTACCCGGGCCAACTGCACAAGACGTTCACGTGTGCACGAGGTTCCCTTGTACAGCATATTCTTGACCGTAGACTCAGATTCTTCCAATAGCTGAGCCAACTTCGTTGCGGAAATTTCTTGAACCTTCATCAGTTCAGTCACGCGTGTGACAAAAGCCTGATGACTGGTCGCTTCAGCGGCGTACTGCATGTAGTGCGATCCTCGGCTCTTCCACCTTGGTTTCTGTTCAATTGCGACCGTTGCGCTACCTTCGGCGAAACCTCACCAGGCAGCTAATAGGCGTTAATTTTGACCTCGTTTATACCGTGTCAATTTACACCCATTCAATGGTGTAAATCAAAACCTTGAAATGTGACCCTTTTAGGGTAGATAAATTAGCTTCCAGTGTAGATTTTAGTAATATCACTTTGACGTCAAAGTAGTGTCAATAACATGGCATTAGGCCACTTTTTGCCCGTTTTGAAAGAAATCTAGTCAAATTTGTTACAATGTCGATACCGTCCGTCCGATTGATACAATAAATCTACACTGTATAAGGGTCATATTATGGTGAACCATCTTGAAACATCCTGAACCATGGGTAGAATGCGCCCCGTATGAAGGGCCATTTATGCACTAGGACAGGGTCATATTTCGATGGATTGCACACTCAAACTCTTACTGACGGCGGCAGTTGCCTTAGCGCTGCAGCCGCTCTCTTCAGCGGCATTCAGCCTTAAAGGGACAGTGTGGGAGCAAGAATCCAATCGAGCCTGCAAGGTCGACCCCAAGCTTCTCTATGCAATCGCCCTGGTCGAGTCGAAAAACTACGAAGGCCCTTCGGTCAAGCCAAACCCTTATGCGCTAAACATCGACAACAAGGCCTATCACCCCACCACCAGGGAGAAGGCAGCCGATCAGCTCAATAAGGCCCTGACAAAAACGAGAACAATCGCAGTAGGTGCCATGCAGGTGAGCATGCGGTGGAACGGCCATCGTGTTTCAAATCCCACGGATCTGCTTGATCTCGATACGAACGTGCGTGTTGGCACACAGATATTTTGCGAGTTCATCAAGGAAGGTAAAGGCGACTTAGCTCTTGCGCTAGGCCGGTACCACACGCCAAACCCAGATATTGAGCAAGTGGCACGTGATTATGGGGTAAATGTTCTGCGCGTTTGGCGCCGACTCATTGTTCTCGAGCAGGAGGGGTGATCATGATGGATTCATTCGCGTTGAACCTTGCACTCCGAGTTGCTCAGGATTGGGCGACAAACAACGATCCAGCCTATGGTCGTTATTTCGACCTAGCTCCTGTAGATCGGCAATGGCTTGTGCAAGCCGCGGAGAGCGATTTGGCCGAACTTGCTTCGCTCCCATCATCAATTCTACTGGTTAACATCGGTACGTTGAGTGAAGAAAACTTCACGGGTTTTCATACCCCTTCCCCTGCCGTCTCAACCATCAGCCAGCTCCTCGGCGCGATTGCAGATGATCTTCGCATCAGGGGTCGTGTAGCGATGATTGACTGGGGCATTACCTGCGCGGACAAGGCTAACTGGCTTGCAACAAGCAAAATGAAAGATCGAGTCCGACTTGCTGCGCAGGGGCGAGTTTCGTTCGCGGCTCGAACCTCCTTTAGCAAAATCATCGTTGGCGCACCTGATAGCACCGTACGCATTGCGAACCTGATGCGTATTCTTTCCGGAGGGCGTCGTGGTGAGTAAGCAACGACAAGCCATACAGTTGCTCAAAGCAGGGCTGAGTCCAATTCTGGTTAACATTCAAACCGGGCTTTCGGCAGCGCAAATCCTGTTACCAGCTGACGTTAAGGCGCAAGTTGTGCGCAGCCTGGTCGCTTCGACCATTCCCTCGCTGAATGACATTTTGAGCGTCCCTAACAAGGCATCTGATGCCGCGGCACTTTTGCTGCTCTACACCGCTCAGTCAGACCGTGCCGAGCTCCAGGTCGACATCGATAAGCTTGTTGCCGCGTATGAGGACTACCTCCGCGAATACCGGCTTGTTCAGCGGATTGGACTTCCCTCCCCTCTTTCACTGGATGAGGCCTGGGTTCTCGCAAGAGAACTTCGCAGCTCAGACCAGATAACACTCCTAAACAAAATAATATCTAGCGTCGTAAAGGGGCATTGAAATGGACGAATCACTTGCCAGTGTCTTGGTTAAAGCGGGTTTCCGATCGGCGATCATCCGGCTGCATACCGGCCTGACCCGGAAACAAGTGACCAGCCTGCGGAAAAAATTGGGGGTCTGTGGGCCCTCCGAATCCGGCCCCCTGCCCAACGCAGAAAGCCTTCTCGTCAAACGTGCGGTTTCTCTGGAAGCTAGCCTATTCATGCTGGCGTATTTAATTACTGCCGAGAAACCACGTGAAGCGGTTGATATCTATGCGGTAATGGCTGCTCACACTCAGTACCTTGATAGCCACTCAGCGTTGCGCGGTGGAAACCTGGACCTTGAGAACATCCTGGAGCTCGATGATGCGTGGCTGATTGCACGTGATTACCGGAGCCAGGAGGTCACCATGCGATCCTGCAGCAATTGTCACATCGAGTTTGTCGCAAGCATCAATCATCGGCGTCATGCATGCCCACTGTGTGAGGGTGTCCAGGTACGTGACCCATTCCATTGTGACGTCGCAGACCGCGCCGTATCGAACCGTAGCGTTGGCGAACTCATTGAGGTTTCGGTAAAGGTCAGTCAGTGGGAGAACTGGGGGTACAAGGCCGAAGAAATCAAAGGCGAGTTCTCACTTTCTGAGGGTGAGTTAACCGCCTGTAGGAAACTGCTTTCCCTGTCAGGTGATGAAATCCAACGTCTATGCTTGAAATTTCAAACCGGCGATCGATTAGTTAAATACCTGATCAAGGCACCTACAATGCGTGGCCACGGCCTGCAGGCGGCTTAACATGCATGCGCCTACGGAAGAACAGGCGGCCTTTCGGAAAGCATCTGTAAGCCTATTGGAGGCTCCTCGAGGAATAATCAAATCAACGGCCGGAGCCGGTTGCGGAAAGACCACAGCATTAAAGGGCGCAGTCCAGGACTGCAATCGAGCCGGCGCAAGCCGGCTTTTAGTTTTAGCGTATTCCAAGCAACTGGTCGCGGAGGTGCAAGGTCTCTTTGGAAATCTCGCCGTTGTCAGAACCTTCAACAGCTTGGCTCTAGAGGCTGTCGGAGCCCGCTCAGAAGGGCGCGCAATTGGACAGCTCTACCCTTCTCACGTCCTGCAAGCATTTGATCTACATAAGAAAAAATTGCCGATAGATGCTCAAGCATTTGCCAAGATCATCATTAGCACAGTCAGTAAATTTTGCTCGAGTGCCGATTCATCACTATCAGATGCACATGTCCCAGCCTGGGTTCGAGACCCTGTAGTAGCCGATCTTGTCGTGCGCTACTCGACAGTACTATTCGACGCTATGCGCGTGACGTCGAGAACCAGGCTCCCCCTCCCGCACGATCTGTATGTCAAAGATTGGCACCTGCAAGGATGTCCTGGCCTTGCACATTTCGACCAATTGTTTCTCGACGAGGCTCAGGACGCATCAGATGTCATGCTCTCCTGCCTGGCGTTCGCTAAGCGTGCCTCCTACGTTGGGGATGCCGGACAACAGATCTTTGCATTTCGCGGCTCCCAGGACGCTATGTTGAAGGTTCCTGGCCGTGAGTTCCCCCTAACCTTGTCCTTTCGGTTTGGCCCTCAAATAGCCGAACTGGCGAACCGCATATTGGAGTGCAAATCGACCCCTCCCCCGATCAAACTCCGGGGGCTCGCAGGGAAATCTTCAAGAGTTGGGGCCATAGCTGCAAGCGATGAGCACACGCGCATCTTTCGCACGAATACAGCTCTGATACGAGATGCAATAACGTTAAGGGACCTTGGGGAGTCATTTTCAATCGTCGGCGATACCGTAGATACTCGCGACAAAACTGAATCTGTTTTTGCGTTGATGAGAAACTCGCCCAGAGATGCAAAACACCCAGCGCTCTCCTCCTTCAAGTCCCACGACGAACTCGCTGAATGGGCTTCAGATCATCCAGAAACAGAAACCGCTCAGATCTATTTTCTCGCAAGAGATTACGAGCTTCGAGAGGATGACCTGGTGCGAGTGTTGGCTGGCCGAGGGCAATCTAGTAAAGGACGAATTACGCTGACAACCTGTCATAAGGCTAAAGGCAGGGAATTTGCGAATGTGATTGTCCGAGAAGACTTCGACCATAGCCTGGCTACCGCTAAGCGCCGGGGGATTGCCCACTTAGACGAAGAGCTGAATCTACTGTATGTCGCCACTACCAGGGCAAAGCAGGCTGTTGAGCTTCAGATCTCAGAAATACGATTTTGACCCCTCCCCTTCCCCGACAAAAGCCCGCACCTGCGGGCTTTTTTATGCCCGCAAGCCTCAGCTCAAAACCGATGACATTAGTCCGCCGAATGTCGACCCATTGTCGACCTTTGGAGTGTCGCCCCCCCTAGACACTCTGGTTCGCGAATATGGAGCGTCGATTGTCGACCGTTTGTCGCTCCATAGTGATGCTATCTAGCTATGAAAAAAGCGCAAATTAGAAACTCCAAGATAAGCTCGAGGACGCGGCATATCCGCCATCACCACACTTGGCCAAGCTGTAGTTTTATACAGTGCGCTCAAGCTACCGATGGCGCCCTGTCCTATTGCACTTCGCCCCCAGCGTACTGCGCATAGCCTGCTGCACGACCTATAGAGTTGTATCCGTGCCCTCCCCTGCCGAAATACGAAGATATCCCGTTATGGGAGCGAGTTGGATGGTGCCGACTATGCCCGATGCCAAGCGCCGCAGCTGTTCGGCCCAACGCGGCTTCGCCACACCGAACGGTTACCAAGTAGTCATAAAGGCTGTTAACTGAACCCGCTTACGAAATCAGGTCAATTGCAATCCAACCATGGGCATAAGCTTGTGGCCTGGGCCGGGGCTGGCGACAAGCCTCAAGCCGCGGTGTGATCAATGCACGGTTACCTAACCGCTATAGAAAGAGCGAGCTGACATCCCAGGTACGGCCATGGACTAGCTCCATTCCCACCGTGGGAATGAGCGAGGGCAGGGCCTCGCGACGAGCACCAAGCCTCTGTACTGATTGCCGCCCGGTTACCTGACCGCTAGAGAAAAAGAGTGCCTACATCGCGGGCACGGCCAAGGACTAGCTCCATTCCCACCGTGGGAATGAGCAAGGGCAGGGCCTCGCTACGAGTTCCAAGCGTCGGTACTGATTGCCGCCCGGTTACCTGACCGCTAGAGAAAAAGAGTGCCTACATCGCGGGCACGGCCAAGGACTAGCTCCATTCCCACCGTGGGAATGAGCAAGAGCAGGGCCTCGCTACGAGTTTCAAGCGTCGGTACTGATTGTCGCCCGGTTATCTGACCGCAATAGTAAGAGCGAGTTGACATCCCAGGTACGGCAATGGACCTGCTCCATTCCCACAGTGGAAAAGAGCAAGGGCAGGGCCTCACGACGAGCTCCAAGCTTCGGTACCTTATTGCCGCCCGAATATCTGACTGCTATAGAAAGAGCGAGCAGACACCCCAGGTACGGCCATGGACTAGCTCCATTCCCACCGGGGGAATGAGCAAGGGCAGGGCCTCCCAATGAGCTCCAAGCTTCGGTACCTAATTGCCGCTCGAATCTCTGACCGCTATAGAAAGAGCGAGCAGACATCCCAGGTACGGCCAAGGACCTGCTGTATTCCCACCGTGGGAATAAGCGAGGGGCTGGGGCAATCGACGAGCCTTAAGCCTCGATGCTGGTCGATGCCCGGTCACCTGACGCCATAGAAGGTGAGAGCTGACATCTGAGGTACGGCCATGGGTCTTTCCCATTCCCACCGTGGGAATTAGCGAGCAGGGCCTCCCAACGAGTTCCAAGCCTCGGTATTGGTCGCCGCCCTGATATCAGACCGCTATAGAAAGAGCGATCTGACATCCCAGGTACGGCAATGGACCTTCTGCTTTCCCACCTTGGGAATAAGCGTGTGGCCGGGGCTGGCGACGGGCCTTAAGCCTCGATGCTGGTCCCTGCCCGGTAACCTGACGCCATAGAAGGAGCGAGCTGACATCCCAGGTACGGCCATGGGTCTTTCCCATTCCCACCGTGGGAATGAGCAAGGACAGGGCCTCCCAACGAGTTACAAGCCACGGCAGGTCATCAGACCGCCATAGAAGCAGCATGCTGATCTCCTGTACGACCATGGACCTGCTCCATTTTCACCGTAGGAATGATTGAGATGCATGGCCGGCAGCGAGCCTCAGCAAGGAACCTGCTCAGCTCCGGTACCAGGCCGCTATAGAACGTGCGAGCTGATCCCGACATACGACCATTAGCTTGCACCATTCCCACCGTGGGAATGAGCAAGGGCAGGGCCAGGTAGCGAGGTCAGCGTTGATAGTCGCCCGGTTACCTGACCGATATAGAAGGAGCGAGCTTACATCCCACGTACAGCCATTACCCTGGTCCATTCCCACCGTGGGAATGACCGAGGGTAGGGGACGGATTCAGTCCTACCGTGGGGATGCATGATCTTCACCCGGCTATCCAGTGCTACACATCAGGTAATGAAGCGATTATCCAACCAGAAACAAACCGCCCCGAATGACTTTTTGACCATGCTTTCCCAACGTGGAAGTTAAAGATGGTCGGATACCGGTCTTTAAACCGCGGTTGCGAAGCTAAGGTAATAGCAGGAAACAGCTAAATCTTACTGGAGAGGCATCCGCATAAAGCCATTTCATTCATAGGCGAACACAAGAACCACCATGGAGCCCAGGTGAATCAAGGCCTAGTGCCAGACCTCGCCATTCCCACCGTGGGAATGGACCTCAGACCGAACCAGACTTCACACGCAGCGAGGAGGGTGGAACAAAGTCAGACCGATAGAGAAAAGTAGTCTAGGATTAGGAAACTGAAGATGATCCTAAAAACGATACCCACAAAAAAATGCGCATTCCCAGAACACAGACGCCGTAATGTTGCATAATGCCAATCACGATGTATGAACAGGTAGTAAACCTGAGATCTTTCATTAGGAGTAAAAAATGGCAGAACGTGTCGTTAATACAAAGATCATTGCCATTGCCAACCACAAAGGCGGCGTCACCAAAACAACCACCTCGATTAACCTTGCGGATCACCTCGCCCAGCTCAACGAGTCCAATAACGTCGTACTAATCGATATGGACCCGCAAGCCAACGCATCGAAACATATCGGACCAGAGCATCCAGCTAAGGTCACTCATAACCTCGCTGAACTATTACTGAACCCAGCTGCAAGCATCAGTGCGTTTCTCTTTGAAAACACACAAATTGAAGGCGTGAGTCTGATATACGGATCTCTTAGTCTCGAAACTGTTCCTGACATCATGAAACAGGAAGATCCTAGACCAAACGAAGTTTTAAAAGCCCGGATAGCACCGTTAATGGGCGTGGTCGACTACATCATTTTGGATTGCCCTCCAAATCTTGGGCTTCTCACAATGAATGCACTCGCTGCCGCGACGCACTACATTATTCCCGTTGAGTCGGGTGCTGCGTATGGTCTTTACGGGCTCGCCGACCTCCAGGAAAGAATCAATAGAATTAAAAAAATCAATCCTGAATTAAGTTTTCTTGGAGCGCTGTTGGTTAAGCACGATTCGCGGCTCACTTTGTGCCTGGAAAATGAACGGGATGCGATTGCAATGTTCGGAACTGTTTGCCCCGTTAAGATTTCCCAAACAAGCAAAGTGAATCAGTCCATTGCAATAAACAGTAGTTTGCGCATGCTTGATCGCAATAACAAAGTTACGAAACAGTATGGGGAACTAGCTAGCTATGTTGCGGAAAAAACAGGGGGTTCTAGATAATGAGCGCACAAAGCGAATCCACAATTAAGTCCGCCAGTAAAACAGGAAAGGCGACAGACGAAAAAAATCCAAAGTCGCGCCGCCCAGGGATTACCGAGAGGCTTGCAGGCACACTGCAAGAAAACTATTCGATCCATAAACAGATTATTGAAAACACCGGTGTTACTGAGACGGAGTACTGGTCGGCACGCCCCATAGACATCTCAATAATTGACCCAAACCCCTGGCAACCAAGGAAAGACTTCGAAGGCATTGACGAACTGGTCAAACTGATCGATGAACAAGGCTTGTTGGTTCCAATTGAAGTCCGAGCGAAGGGGAACCGTTATGAGCTCGTGTCAGGTGAACGAAGGGTAAGAGCTCATAAGATTTTGGGTAAGACCCGGATATTGGCTCACGTCGTTACTATCACTGATCAAGAAAGTTCGGCCAGGGCACTTGTAGAAAACTTTGGTCGAAAGGACTTGTGTGATTATGAAAAATCACGCGCGATCATCCGACACAAAAGCGAATTCGGAAGTCTAAGTACGACGCACCAGGAATTTGGACTGACGCAATCAACCTACTATCGGATGATGGCATTCGAAAGCCTTCCTGAGGCGGTGAATACACTTCTTGATAAAAAGCCTGCACTTATCACAGCTGCAAGTGCCGAGAAAACCGTAAAGTTTATAAAAGAGAGGGTAGAGTCTGGAACCTCACAAGAGGCCTTGGAAAAAGCCTTAATTTCTATCATTCAGGCAGCACTGAGCAGCGGTACGCCTCTAAAAAATCTTGCACGTTCACTGGAGAAGAAATTTCCCCAGACCACTCAAACGATGGCCGGTATCGAAATTAAGAGCGGAGAGGTTAAGCTCGGGCACGCGAAGAAGAGCAAAAATTTCTATGAGTTGAAACTGGTTCGCTCGCAATTCTCTGACGAGCAGCTCGAAAAACTTGAAGAGTTTCTGAAAAGCCTTAAATCGGCATAGGGGTCCGAGTGTGAACGACACCAAATCGGAACGGCCCAGAAATGGTGATCTCTTCGCCACTCAGGGCGGCGCAGAGGGGGAGGGTGGTACACCTTCAACTAAGCCAGGTCATGGCATTAAAGCAGCAAGGCAGCGGGCCGAAGCAGCAACGAGCGCTGCATTGCAAAAAGATGATCCGAACAGCGAGAACCAGGCGCGTTCTACTACCAGCGAATCTGGTGGTGCCGTACCAGATCCGACCGAACCACAGAAGCCTGAAACGGCCCCAGCCAAGCGTCGAGGCGATGGCCTAAAGGCTGCGCAACAACGGGCCAAGGATGTTCAGGAGAATGCGGAAAAACGATTGGGCAAATGGGCAGATGAACTTCGAGAAGCGCCGAATGAAGCGCTTCGATGCGCACTGTTCACTGCTCGGAATCGAAATGTTCAACGCGACCAGTTGAAGCAGGTTGAAATCTCCAGTTACGGCAACTCCCGTGTGGTCTACACGGGTGAGGAGCTACGTCAGGACGACTTAGACGTCTGGCTGCAAGTACTCCATCTTGCCCGGCTCCAGGAACTCGGCACACCAATTCGCTTTAGCCCAGCGCAAATGAAGAAGGACCTCAAGTGGCCGTACGGGGTGAAACACACAGTCCGGCTCATGACCATTCTGACCAGGCTGAAAGCAACAGGTGTTCAATTTCATTCCGAACGGCTGGGCCGCGGTGTGGTCCTCTCGCTGGTCAGAAAGTTTGAATACAGTGATGACTTTGACGTCGCAGGAAAACGCGTCGATGAAGAGTGGATTGTAGAGCTAGAACCTGAGATCGCGACGTTGTTTGGTGGGGGCTTCTACAGCACCAGGATCGAATGGGAGCAGCGAATGGCATTGCCCGGCAACCTGGCCAAATGGCTGCATGGTTTCTATGCCTCTCACAGTGAGCCATATGCACTGAACGTTGAGACCTTGATTAAGCACGCCGGATCGCGCGTCTCAACACCAGGCAAAGCAAGGCAAATGATTAAAGAGGCCTTGAGCGAGCTCGTTACAGTAGGCTTCTTCAAAGAGGCAAGCTGTGACAGGTCAGGCAAGGTCACTGTCGTAAGAAACAAGGCAAATAACAAAGCCCCCGCATAGCGGGGGCTTTTTTTTACCTGTACGTGGCCTCTGCCCCCCCACGCAGGGCGTATCTAAAAGAGGCAGGAAACGTTTTTGGTCCACCGCAGCCCCCTGATAGCCATTACAGAAAAGGTCGCTACAAGGCCATACCGAGGCAGCGCCGTGAAGCCAAGCGATGCTGAAAAAGCTCTCGAAACTGGGCCATGCGACCAACTCAGGGCAGAGTTTCCCAGGAGAACACGTCTAAAACCCGGCCTCTCGCCGAAGCTGCAGAAACTGACTTAGAGGTAAAAAGAAAAAAAGCAGCACCTGATTAAGAGGTAGAAGTCGAAAAAAAGGGCTGGGCGGAAACTCACTATGGAGTAAAAAACGCTAAACCGCGCCAAATCGCCGCGTAGAACGTCTCTTTGGAAAACGCATGAAATGCTCCGAAAGCCGTTGAAATAGGCACTGATGGCGCTTTGGAAACCCCTCGATCGGGGCAGATCGCCAACTTCGGGCAGAAAGGAGCGCTTAGCATGTTGAACATTTTTACCCCAAAATTAGCTGCAGCCATCGATCGGGTAGCAGTCGATCACGGCCATGGGACTTATTGAAATAAATCCTTATATTTCAATGACTTACGCTATTTGTGGGAAGAGCCCTGAAAAGATACCCCAAAGTCAGGTGAAGTTACTCCATAGTCAGATACGAGAAATAATAGGACAAATCCAATGAATACAGGCACTTACGCCTTTAACTTAAAGCTGAATAAAGGGTAAATAGTCGACTTACCTCATAGTGAGGTAGCTTTACCTCATGGTGAGGTAGCTTTACCTCATAGTCAGGTAAAAAAACCTCATGGTGAGGTAATGATTATTAGGCTAAAAGCCTTGTAAATCATGGGCTTCAGGCACGTTTTTCAGTCCCTTAACCGCTCTTAACAGGTTTCTAACCGCTCTTAACCAGGATCAAGATCTTTTGCTTTGTGATGATAGAAGCGAGCAGCAGTAGCTCGAAGCATTGTGAGGCAAGTGCCAGGGTCAAGACCGACCTGAGAGGAGAGCACGCGCATGGTCAAGCAGCCCAGTTCGAAAACCTTGTCAGGTGTGATGGGCACCAGAACGGACCTACGTGGAGCTTGCATCTTCAAAAGCAGAACCCCCTTGTCGACCTGGTTCTGCAACGTCAACGACTTTGACCGGCTTTTACCATGGTTCGAGGCTTCGAAGGATGGCACCAGGCCCATCACTGCACAGAGAAATAACGTAGTCTCCCTAGGAGTAACCTGAAAGATCAGCTTGTTACCCCAATCAAACTCCGTCCCGGATTTATTCGCACCATCGATGGACAGCACCGTTTCACCCCCTGCATTAGCGCCCAATTCAAACTTGAGGGCGCATGAGGTCGCGTAAACGTTAAATCCTTGGTAGATCACTTCATCCATTGGAACCATCCGAACCTTTTTCAGCCAACAAGCCACCAACTCGATCATTGAGCTCATCAAGCTGAGTTTTATAGACGTTGGCTGCGGCCTCACTCTGGCTAACCCTGGTAGCCGCGGTACCCACCTCAAGCCGCAGCCGGGTTAGTAGCTCAAGATCAACATCGCGATCGCGTTGAAGCTGAAGCAGCTGGCCGTTGACCATGGCTTCGCGCTCCCTTGACGCCTGCGCGTCCCGCCGCGCACCAACCAGAGCAGTTTCTTGTTGACTGGATTTTTCCTGCAGTCCGGCAAGCCGCTCCTGCAACGTCAGAACTTGATCCTCTGTACGCCCTCGCGCCACCTTCTCCGCATCCAACATTTCGTTGAGAGAGGAGAGCTGTTCATTGGCCCCCAGCAACTGCCGGCTCAGATCTTCGAGCGCAGAAGAATCTTTCGCTGCTTGGATCTGCACTCGCTCCAGGGAATCTCGCACCTGAGTGGCTTTGTCCAGCTCTTCAGCCAACTGGGACTCCAGATCCTGATTCGACTGCTCAAGACGATCGATCAGCAAGTCCGCATCAAGCAATGCATTGCCCTGCTGCTCGAGCGAGGCTTTCAAGGAATCGATTTCCTCAAGAGCTTCAGACCGCGCAGCTTCACTTAGGACGACCGCCAATTCCTGCAAGAGTACGTTGACCGACGCCTCATGACGTTTCAGGTAGCTCGCAATCAAGGATTGCGCGCGGCCGGGAATACACATGGGGTCATGAGCACCACGTCCATTGAGCTCGGCGTGTTCGGTCCAGATTCTAAAAAGTCTGTCAGCCCGACCACTACCAATGGCATTTCGCAACGAATAGCCGTTCACCACACGGCCAGCAGTGAGAATCGAATTGCCAGCATTAATGATGTCTTCAGTAGTGATCGGGGATTCACGCACAGCAGGATTCCTTGCAATGAATGTTTTGTTGATTGTAACTAGTAACAAACAAACAAACAAACAAACAAACAAACATTGGATGATTGGCTTACGCGTACCAAGGGCACGGGTAGGCTCATGCGCAAAGCTGCCGGCTCGACCTTCGCAGATGGGACCAACCCAAACGACTCTTTGATCGAGGACGTCCAGGACGCCCGCCAATGGCCAACTGAATGTGGGCGACTCCCACCATTCACCAACGTCGAGGTGTGCATTCCACAGTGTTCGGCCGGGTACAACGGATCTAGCCGATGGTCGAGTCAGCGGTTCACACCCGATAACTGAATGGGAAGGAGGTAGGGAAGAGGAATGCGAACCGCGGCGCCGCCAGATCCGGCTTACCTAGCGAAACCAGCGGTCGCCCGATAGCAGGGCAACGAGATTGAGTCATACCGCGGGGCGACCAGCAGCTGCCCAGGCCGGATTCGCCTCAACGTCACACGAAAACAAAGGGTCGACAATAAGACGACAAACACAGGAGTTTATACCACCCCTGCACATGATTAGCGGCCTGGTACGCGTTCCTCCTGACCCTCCACCTAAAAGCGAAGTCCGCTGTGCACCTCCTGCGAGCCCCGCTGCGACTTTTAATCCATAAAACGAGGCACAGGCGCAACCCATACCCTGATCGGCCCGCGCGGAGCGCGATGGAAGGAAAGAGCAAGGAAAGAGGAAGGGAGATTAAGGTGAAGGAAAGTCGGCGATGAAGTAGTGGGGAGGGATGCGGTAGAAGGGAGGGGCTTGCGAATAGAGGAAGCCATGCAGGGGTGGTATAATGTTGATTCCTGTATAGGGGGTCCTATGTACGAACAAATTCAGTCCGCCTACCAAACACTGACCGCTGCCATCACAGCATTCAACCGGACGTGGCCACCGCTTGTGGTCGACGGCGTGGTGTATGTCCTGCCATTGCTGAACGAGCAGAAAACGCCCGACATCTTGCTGGTGGAGAAGATTACTGGTGCTGAGGCCGTCAAGTTGGCCATTGATGCGATCGGAACTTTTGAACGAGACATAGGGCAGGCGCCGGGCACCGTCATGCGCTTGCCTGGCTATTTCACTGTGGCCACCTCGGTGCTCGAGCAGGTACTGGCGATCAACGCTTGCAAGCAGAGAGTGGTCGACGCTATCGAGCTTGCGCGCGTCGAACAGAATCTGACACCGGAGATGCGGCCGAGAATTATGAGACGGGCCTTGGGAGCGAGCTTCAACACCAATCAGTTGAAGCGGTCCCTCCACGCATTCGATGGAGCTCCAAGGCAAATTACGTTCACGTGGGCCGGTCATTCCCCCGGAAACGAGCGTGTGGCCGTTAGCAAGATTCGGGCTCAGCTCGAGGCCAAAGCAGAAATCCGCGCCGGCGCAGAGGATATTCCGCTGGACCAGACGCCGGAGTACTTCGACCTCAATTCAATTGTCCATCTCTCGGATGCCGACATCCTGATCAAACACAAGAAGGTCGCCCCCCATCCACGTTGCATGCTGTGGTTTTCGGAAAGCAGTCGTTGGGACGCGATGATCAAAGCCAACCTTCCGGTGTTTGTGCTGGCCGGCGACCGGGCGCCGACGATAAAGCCGTTGAAGTCATTTGATCGGCACGCAAGGCGTGCCAAGAGGCTGGACGAAAAAACGCGTACGACGGTGCTGCAGGGGCGTGACATGTACTTGCCGACAGCGAAGAGCCAACCTGTCCAGGTGAAGCAGGATGATCGTGAAAGTGAGGAGGAGGTCGCATCGACCTATCGCCTGGCAGGGCAGACTTACTCAAGCCAGTGACAGGGGTTGCATCTACAGCAGGTGCGGTAGGATGTATTCAGTCGAAAGGAGAATTCGCAATGAAGTTGATCATTGAGTCAGAAGTCAAACGTGCTGAAGCGCTGGTTGAGCGCTACATGGGCCTGCCACCAGAAACGATCGATCTGTTCAGCTTCAACGTGGATGCGTTGCGTAAGGCTCCCGCCGACTTTGGACGCGCTATCACCGCATTGCGCCAGGTAGCCGGCAAAAGCCGCCCTACGCAAGCTGATGCAGCCTACGCCGTAAACGTGGTTGACCTGATTGCTGAACTGGCGCAACGGCCAAAGCTGCCTGCTCCCATCCAGAAACTATGGGCGGTGGAGGAGGGCATTCGTACTGCTGGTGGACTGTGGACGCTCAAGCACCTGGTGACGATCGCACTGGCGTTCGCCGGCGTGCTGGTAGGTAACACGAAAGCCATGACCCTGGGCTATGAGACGTTTGCCTATGTCGCCCTGGCCTTGATCGTAGCCTCGGGAGCATTGCACCTGACACACAGCAGCAACGCCTCCATGAAGGTTCCCGTCTACACGATTGGTGCGCTGGTTGCCTTCTGTGTGCTGAACACCCTGTTCGCACCCAATGTCGGGTTCCTTGTTCTTCTTGTATGCGCATTCGCCTTCATGGCTGGGTCGTTTCTAGGTCTGTTCGATAGCAAAAACGGCCGTACCGATGCAGAGTTGTACCCCGAGGAATACCAACCAGTGGAAGGACTACGCGCAGAAGAGTTCAACTACTACAAGGTGACGACTGGCAACGATATGAGCGAGCCAATTGACAGATTGTCTTGACCAAAAAAAACCGGCATTAAAGCCGGTTTTTTTTCGCGCCAAGGGTACAGTTTACTGCCGCGGAATAAAGGAGTTAGACGCCATGTCAGCGACCAATATTATCTCGCTGATTCAGAGTCAAAATGTCAGCCAGATGCCCACCAGACCCGTTGTCGTGTATCCCTGCCTCAACCAACTGCTTGTACATTCCATCAGATAAGTCCTTATCCATATGATTGGCAGCAGCGTAACTGTCCCAACGTTCCCTTGAGTTATCAGAAAGGCCACCAACTCGTGCTGTTGCAAAGACATCTGCCTGGGCCTCATTCAGACCCAGTTGTTCACCTTCGTGCATGTACTCCTCACGTGTTGCGCGGGTTCCCAAAGCCGCTCCGACGCCATTCGAGGCCGCAGCGAGTATGCCAAACGAGGACTCACCTCGATCGTTGAGTTCTGTCGCTGATCCGCGAATACGATCAGCAGCTCTATCCGCTGCAGGATCCAATGCTTTCTTCGAGTAAACCTCAGAGTCGTTTTGCGCGATCCCATCATTATGCGAATGCCTATTTGCGATATTTTGATGAGCATCCGCAATGGCGGCTGTCTTCTCCGTATTAAACCGAGAGTTAAACGCTCCTGTGTCCACCAAGTGGCCTGCCTGGCTTGCCTCCGCCTCAAGATTACCAACCGCCGGTGAACGCAAATTCGCATTCTTGTCATAGTCGACAGTGGCTCCAGTCAACGCCTCGAAATCATGGTGTTTGGCCAGGGTGTACAAAGCTGCAGCTGTATTCGCACGGTTGGGATCCAGCATTGTTTGACTGAACATCTGCTGGTTCTCCTGAAATTCTTGGCCGTACTTGTTCATTGCGTCGCCGACAACGGCCCGATCCCGGCCTTCGTTGATAACCTTGCCCGTCAAAGAATCAAGCTTCATGTCCTCAGAGTATCCATAGGTATTCGCCAGGCCACTAACCTTCTGATAGGCCATCTGATCGTTGATGGTTTTCTGGGCCGATTGCGAAAGGCTATCCTGGTCAGCTTTCGAAAGGCTCGAGCGGTCAGCGCTCTGGAAGTTCTTGGCCAGCGTAGTGCCATCCGTTTTTTGAAGTGCGCTTTTGACAGTCTCTCCAAGGCCGGATGATTTGACCGCAGACAACGTATCGGCATAGGCCTGGGAATCAGACCGCGTCGACTGATCAGTACTTGATGCTGTTGCCCCCGCACTAAGCCCAACGCCACCGCTGACGCCTGCTTTAACACCTGCCGGACCTCCATCAACGCCTGCAGCTGCAGTGGCACCTAGCTTGCCATCGACGCCACTGCTCAGCGCAGTGCTCGCAATAGCCGCGTCTATGTTGCTAGCGCTGTACCCTTGAGATCTGAGCGAATCGTACTTTGCCTGGAAACTCGCGCTTTTATCCAAGCCGAGAGATGTTTGAAGCGAATGCCCAACATCTGCAGCTTCACCGATCGTCTTCGAGTTATCGAGCGACCTGCCCATCGTGCTTGTGAATTGCTTAGAAAAGGCCTGAGAAGAGCCCTCTGAGGTCGCTCTTGAACTTTGAACGGATTCGCTCAGCATGGACCCGACTGAAATGTTGCCACGCTGATTTTCCGATCCGTTGATGCGTACGCCCTTGTCGAAGTCGCTTGTTGCATAGGGCGTAGTCTGCAATCCAGCTGCAGGGCTTAAGACATCGGGGCTGGCAATCTTCTCGTTAATTTGGTCAGAGCCACTCATCCGTCCCGCGATCCCTGAGGCAGCAATCGCTGTACCGGAGACCAGGAACAAACATATCGCGGGGATGGAGGAGGCCATTAACCCGGCGACACCAATAGCCTGCTCAAGAGCAGGCCCCATCTGCTTGAGCATCTCGAACGACACCCCAGTTCCTCCAACATCGAAAGACGACGTCTGGAGAATGGACTCCATAGCACTCGCGGTGGACGAGACCGTGTAGAGGTTCACAATTGCCAATGCCGGCATCCAGAGCATCATCCAGGCCAGCAACATCAGGTATTTACTGATCAGGCCAATACCAAAGCCGCCCATGGTAATGAGGAATGCCATGAGCGGAGTAATGGCATAAATGAGACCTTCAAAGAAGGTCATGAATGGCCGAACATACTTCGTAAACTGCGTTCCTTCGGCTGCCCACTGGGTGTTTTGCTGAGCCATGGCCTGTCCCATCATGACGCCATACGAGCCCTGCAGATCCTCGACTGCTTTCTGACCAGGTGCTTGGAGAAATATTGGATAGAGAACTGAGGCCATTGTGTAAGCCCGGGCGTCGATCGCTGACATATTCAGCGCATACAGCGAATCACCAACGCGAGAGGTCACCGCATCTGGATCGACCGACTTTCCTGGACGCTTGAACCCCGCAGTTGCGATCTCGGACATGACGTTATCAGTTGCTGAGTCCGTCAGGTTAACCAGGGCTGTATGTGCGTCAGAGCAATTGAGCGTTCTACCCCCGGCTGGACCATCGAAAATCTGCGTGTAATAAACGCTACTGCTAAACCGTGCGGCGCCCATTGGGTCGTTTGCCCGGTATAGGTCGGCATAATCTTGGAGATCTGTGCCAAGCATGGGCAGCGTGCATTCACGAAAATAATTAGACCACGAGTTAACCAGGTTTTTATTGGGGCCCAATCCATTGGTGAACGATGGAATGGACATCAAATTACCGGTCACTGAGCGAACTTTCATCAGGGTTTCAATCGGATCAGCAAAACCGTACTTTGTCATCGCAGGCGTCGAGAACGCCTGCTCAAAGAGGTTCGTAAGATTGTATCCAATGTTTGAAATAATCGACCCAACAGCCAAGGGACCGAGCGGGACGTTATCGACCCTGAATTCATAGAATAAGCGCAACGCTTGAAACGAGAGGCAGAGAGCCAGCCACCGGTAGAATCCAGGCTCTCACACCGAAGGATTCAAGCGCAGATGACTACGCATTACCGGCAGCTGACTCA
>NZ_JAENSQ010000052.1:0-21688 GCF_016613125.1 Pseudomonas sp. MF6776 | reverse complement strand
GGCTGAAGCCTTGGGTACGACCGATTTGAATGGTGGCGCGCTCTTCAACGCTGAGTTCGGTATAAGACATAGGGGCAGCACCGTACCGGAAAGGTCAGGTGTTGCACTCAGTTTTTGCCGCCGCCCTGCATTTCAATCAATGGCTCTGGTGGCTCCTGATACATGGCAATAGAAAAGCTGGATTTCACAGTCGCGTGGTGAAGCCGATGCTCTTTGAGAATAACCTTGATCACTGCGACGAGTGTCATGTGATCCTTAAAATGGAAGGTATTCATCCTTACTTTATAGTTGAATGCTAAGGGTGGAGGCGCGTTATTGCGATATGGCAGGATAAGTACAGCCCATTGGGTCTTTACAAAATAATATTGTACTTTGCGAGTGAGTAGGGAAATGAATCTTACGTTCGAAGAAACATCGATACAAACATTGTTGGCCGCGCCTGATCAGCTAGATGCTCTGGACTTCGGGGTAATTGGCTTTGACGAAGCTTCAGAAGTGGTAATCTACAATACTTTTGAAGCTAAAAGTGCGGCCTTGCGACAGGCGCGTGTTTTAGGTAAGAATTTATTTTTGGAAATAGCCCCCTGTTTGAATAACGCATTGGTTGCTCAAAGATTCGAGAATGAGCCTGAGTTAGATGTGATCATTTCTTACGTTCTAGCACTTAGAATGCGGCCCATCCCGGTAAGATTAAGACTGCTTAAAAATACTGATAATAATACCCGCTTCCTACTGGTTGAATGGGCATAAAAATGAGTAGCATAGAGCTGGCCAATGACTCAATCGAGTCAGATTACGAAGCGTTGGTTTCATTCATGTATCTATCGCCAGTAGGACTGGTAAGAACCGATCTCATCGGGAAAATTGATATGCTTAATCCCAAGGCAACGCAATTGTTGATGCCATTGGTGAAGTCTACTGGCCTTGAAAATCTGTTTGAAACACTTGCTTGCGCGGCGCCTGATTTACGTAACCTTGTATCGAGTTTTAGAGAGTCATGCGGGTCAATATGCGAAAATCATAGAATCCATGTATCGTCCGCAGCCGACGGAGGCATTGTTCTCGCATGTACAATTGTTAAGGTCAATGACGAGGTTCTGATAACAGTTCTGACTGATATTTCTTCCCAGGTTGCAACTGAAAGGAGACTCAAGCAGACAGACTCGTGGCTCGACGCCATTTATACGATTGTTAACGATTTCGCCGTCCTCGGTTTGGATAAACAGGGTGTGATTAATAGCTGGAGTCCGTCGGCAGAGCGTTTAACAGGTTACGCGGAGTCCGAGGCTATTGGTGAAACGTTGGGGCGTTTCTATAGTTTGTCTGATATGGAAGTTGATGTTTTGAAGGAGCAGCTCATATTTGCACGTGAAGAAGGTTGGCATTCACGAGACTATCTTTGTCAGCACAAGTCAGGAGTTAATTTTTTCGCTCAAACAATGATCGCTGTTTTGCGCGACGAAAGTGATGAGTTCTCTGGGTATACTGTTGTATTTCGAGATATCACTGAGCGAAAGGTGTCGAGTGACAATCTGGCCAATTTGCTCACTAAAGACCACCTTACAGGCGCAGCTAATCGCGCTCATTTTTTCAACCTGGCAGAGAAAGAGTTGGCTCGGGCAAGTCGATACGAGCACTCAATATCGATAATCATGCTAGACGCCGATCACTTCAAGCATGTTAATGATACTTGGGGGCATCCCATTGGGGACGAAGTACTTAAGTCTATAGTCAAGATTGCCGAGGGAGTTCTTCGGCCCGGAGATACCATAGCCAGGTTTGGAGGCGAAGAATTTGTGGTTTTGTTGCCAAAGAGCAATAGCGCCGAAACCTCAGCGATTGCTGAGCGATTGAGGAGCAGCATTGAAGCATCTAGTGTGGAGGCTGGTGATGATGAAATCAAAATCACAGTCAGTATCGGTTGCGCTTCGTTGAGTCAATCGCGATCCACTCTGAAACAGTTGTTGGTCTCAGCAGATCGCGCGCTCTACCAAGCAAAATCCAGGGGTAGAAACTGTATAGTTGATATTGATGACTGCTAATTGGCATCTCGTGGGTCAACAAGCGATAGGTCGAAAAGCCATTGCTGAAGATATCGAGGATATGTGCCTGCTATTCCCGATACTGGAAAAAACGCGAGCATCAGGCTGACGCCTTGTCTGAAGCCGCAAGTTCAAGCCGTTTGTCGATGTGAATTTTTTAGGCAATGAATTTAATTTGAGTAACTTGATTGGCTGGCCGTTAGCTGCCCTCCGCGAAGGACAGCTATTGGCCGACTACTACCCGTCACCAAGGGCAGAAAAAGACCCAAACGGCCGGTTCTTTATGGAAAGGAGTCTGACCCAGTGTTCAGGTCAAAAGCATTGGCATCAGGCCAGGGCTTTTGGGTCTACAGTCTTGTATATCGAGCAGTGGAAGCAGTTGAAATGAACGTGTCGTCTTCGATCTCGCCGCCAAGGCATATTGTCCTGCTGGGCTACGGTGGTTTGCTGCCGTTTGTTGGTCTTGCGCTACTCATCCTCACGTCTGTGGAATATCGGCCGTTTTTGGCGGTGGCGCTGGTCAACTATGGCGCGGTCATCCTGAGCTTCGTCGGCGCGTTGCACTGGGGCTTCGCCATGTCAGTGCAAAACATGAGTGCCGAATTGCGCCGCGACCGGCTTATATGGAGCGTCATCCCGGCGCTTATCGCTTGGCTCAGCACGTTGCTACCGGTGCCAGTGGGTTGCTTGCTGTTGATCGTCGGATTTGTCGTCCACTACTGGCAAGACCGGCAGTTGGTCCGGGCTGTGAACCTAGACGTCTGGTACCTGCCGATGCGATTTCGCCTGACAGCGGTGGCTAGCGTTTGCCTGCTTATTGGCGCAATCGCCGTAGTCATTTTTTCGTGAAACCGCGCCGGCCCGAATCGTCTGCAGTGCCGGGCAGTCGCTTGTCGCGGCTATTGCGTTTTGGCAGTTTGGCCTCCGGTGTGGCGGGCGGCATGCTGGCCGAAGGTGTACGGCAGTTGGCTCAAGGTAAACGTCCGGCGTTCAGTGATCTGCTGTTGACCCCGGGTAATGCGCAACGGGTGGCCGAGCAACTGTCGCAATTGCGTGGTGCGGCCATGAAGGTTGGGCAGTTGTTATCAATGGATGCGGGTGATTTGTTACCGAGCGAGCTGAGCGACATACTTTCTCGTCTGCGTTCCGACGCGCATCCGATGCCCATGAGCCAGTTGGTAGCAGTCCTTGACGAAAGCTGGGGCAAGGGCTGGGAAGGACGCTTCGAACGGTTTTCCTTCACGCCTTTGGCGGCGGCATCCATCGGCCAGGTTCATGCTGCGAAAGGCAAAGACGGGCAACGTCTGGCGATCAAGGTGCAATATCCGGGTGTGCGCGAAAGTATTTCCAGCGATGTAGATAACGTCGCTACTTTGCTGCGCATGTCCGGGCTGCTGCCACCCGGCATGGACGTCACAGCACTGCTCCAGGAGGCCAAGTCCCAACTGCAAAATGAAGCCGACTACCTGAAAGAAGCTCAGCACTTACAGCGCTTTCATGAACTGTTAGCCGACAGTCCGGACTTTCTGGTTCCTCGTGGGTATGCCGAGTTCAGTAAGCCGAACATTCTGGTGATGTCCTTCGCCGACGGCGCCGCATTGGAAAGCCTTGAGCACGCGCCACAGGCAGAGCGCGACCGGATCGTGACATTGCTGTTCGGCCTGCTTCTGCGCGAGGTGTTTGAGTTTCAGTGCGTCCAGACCGACCCCAATTTTGCCAATTACCTTTATCAGCAAGACACCGGGAAGATCGTATTGCTCGACTTCGGTGCCACGCGCCTTTATAGCCGCAACAGCACCGAGGCATTTCGCAAACTGCTAGTTGCAGGCCTGCATGAAGACCGCGCCGCCATCACCGAGGCGGCGCTGGAAGTGGGTTACTTTCAGCATGAAACCCTGACCAGGCATCGGTTATTGCTGACCGACCTCGTCGCCCAGGCCTGCGAGCCACTGCGGTATCAAGGTGCCTATGACTTTGCGATGTCCGACCTCGCAGGACGCTTGCGCGATGCAGGGTGGCAACTGGGTGCCGATCGTGACTTCTGGCACACGCCACCGGTGGATGTTCTGTTTCTGCATCGCAAAGTAGGTGGGTTGTACTTGTTGGCCTCGAAGCTAAAGGCGAGGGTGGATGTTCGATGCCTGTTCGAGCCTTACGTGGTTTGAGCGATTCCCGAACGAAAAATATCCCGGCAGGGCTTACGTCTGGCCACTTCAGTTGCACATCGCTTCGCTGTCGAGCAATTCTCACACGACAGCTTTGGCTTCAGCCTTGATAGTTGATTTGCGATACGTCAGCAATACGATGCCGGTGACCACAATCACCCCGCCCAGAACCTGCCCTGTGCTGAGCATTTGGTCCAGCACAATCCACCCCATCAACAACGTCGCCAACGGTTCGATGTTCATGACCGGCGCATTGCGTGGCATGTCCAGCCGAGGCACGGAAATGAACAGGACGATGAAACCGGTGCCATAGAGCACCACCAGCGTGGCAAGGGCCAGCCATCCGGTGGAGGTCGCGGGCAGGTTCAGTCCGCTTGGGAAGGCGCCCGTCAGTCCTGCCAGATTTATGCTGCTGAAAACGATAAAAATGGTCAACAGACTGCGCGCCGAGCCGCGTACCTGAGACAACTTGTGGTCGGTGATCCACAGCGCGCAGGCGAACACGCTGGCGGCGCAGAATGCCAGCGTGACGCCCAGCCACCATTCCGGGCCGACGCCGGTCGTCGACGAAAGACGTCCGGGCACGTCCAGCACAAACACCAGCCCCACCAGAATCAAACCCATCAGCGCTGCGGTGCGTGCGGTCGGTCTCGGGCCGCCCATCGCCCAGGTGAGCAACGCCAGCAGAATGGGAAACACGTTGGCCACCAGCAGCGCCAGCGCCACCGGGATCCGAGCGACGGCGGAGTACAGACACAGGCTTTGCGCGGTAATCAGCAGACCCAGCAGTAACTGCCAGCGCCAGGCACCTGCCGGCAGACGCAGGCTTTGCCGTTGCCACAGCACCAGGATGGCGAGCACCAGTAAAGTCCCGCCCGAGCGCAGCAAGATCGCCAGCAACACCCCCGCGCCATCATCAAAAGCGACTCGTGCCGCCACATGGTTGCCGGCGAAAGCACAGCCCATGCACAGAAGAATGATCACGGCCAGATGGCGGGGGAAGGGTGTCGGAGCTGTTTGCGCAAGGGTAGAGCGGGGCATGGCAGATCTCGAACAGTGCTCGGCCATTCGGGATGGCGTGCGGGTTATTGTTATGTTGTCGTACAACTGCTCGTTTTGTACCGCAATCGGATAGGTCGGGCAAGGCGTGCGGCGTCCGAACCACTTTGCTACTGAGGCTCATGCCGGTGGAATGGCGCAAATGCTGGTGGAGGTTCGCTGCTGCCCCCCCCTGCATCCTCACAGGAATAGGCAAGCATTCAAGAGGAATGCACTAGGGCCCGAGCCGATTGACCGGGACAATGTGTCGATCTGTTACAGGGGAGTGCTCACGCCGGCGACAAACCGCTTGAACCCCTGCGCATTACATCAACACGCTTCTGGCACCACAGGTAATTCCCATGACTTTCCCTTCTACAGAAAAACGCGGCTGGAGCGCGGTGCTGGCCATGTCGTTGGCCGCATTCGCGTTGGTCTCTTCAGAATTCATGCCCGTCAGCCTGCTGACGCCTATTGCGGCAGACCTGCACATCAGCGAAGGCCAGGCAGGGCAGGGTATTTCCGTGTCCGGTGCCTTTGCATTGATCACAAGCCTGGTCATTGCATCGATCGCCGCTCGCGTCGAACGCAAGAAGTTGCTGCTGTGCCTCACCTTGCTGATGATCGTGTCCGGCACGATCGTCGCGCTGGCGCCGGGCTACCCGTCATTCATGGCTGGGCGTGCCTTGATCGGCATCGCCATCGGCGGCTTCTGGTCATTGTCGGCGGCAACTGCGATGCGTCTGGTGCCGGCAGATCAGGTTTCCCGTGCGCTGGCCATCGTCAACGGTGGCAACGCGCTCGCTACAGTAATCGCCGCCCCAGCAGGCGCCTTCCTGGGTTCGCTGATCGGCTGGCGTGGTGCGTTTTTCTGTGTTGTTCCTGTCGCCGCACTGGCGGCCGTGTGGCTGATGATCAGTCTGCCGTCCTTCAAGACCGAGCGCCCGACAGGCAGCGGCAACGCCCTGCGACTGATGAAGCAGTTGCCGGTCGCATTGGGAATGGTCGCCGTCAGCGTATTTTTCATGGGGCAGTTCATGCTGTTCACTTACCTGCGCCCGTTTCTTGAGGGGGTGACCGGTGTCAGCGTCTCGACATTGTCTTTCATGCTGCTGGGGTTGGGGCTTTCAGGTTTGATCGGAACCTTTCTGATCGAAAAATTCATCCGCAATAGCCTCTACCGCACGCTGACGGTTATCCCTCTGATCATGGCTGCCATCGCGCTGGCTTTAGTGAACTTCGGCGCGTCGCCGTGGCTGACCGCGGTGTTGCTCGGTCTCTGGGGGCTGGTCGCTACGGCCGCTCCCGTTGGATGGTGGACATGGCTGGCGCAAACGCTTCCCGATGATGCGGAAACCGGCGGGGGTATGCTGGTGGCCATCGTCCAACTGGCTATCGCAGGAGGGGCGATCGTTGGCGGGCTGGCGTTTGATCTGAGCGGTTATAAAGCCACCTTCGAGCTCAGTGCGGCCGTGTTGGTTGCTGCGTCCATGTTCGCCTGGCTGGCGGGTCGCAGTGCCACTGAAGTTCATCTTGCCGAATCGAACGTGACGGCTTGACATACTCATGCGCACATCATCGGCCCCCCCGAGAAGTGGAGCGGCAGCCTGATGGCACTCTTCAGAGGGAAAGGGTTTTTGGCGCCACCACCCACACGCTGCAAGGCATTTTGTACAACAGATGCTCCACCGTACTGCCGATCAGTCGGCCTATCCCTCGATGGGCAACACGGCCCATTACGATCACATCGACGTCGTACGCATCGGCGTAGCTGGAAAGCACCTTGGCTGGATCTCCCATAATCATGTGCTGGTTTTCTGCGGGGATATTGTTGCGCGCAGCCAGCGCCTGGAAGGCTTCGCCTTGGGCGTCAAACAGCCTCTTGGCGGCGCTGGAGGAAAAGAACGCCGACGCGTTATCAAAGCCGAATTCGGCGGCGCTGAGGGACGACAGGTCATGGGCATAGATCACGTCAAGTTCGGCGTTGCAGGTACTCGCCAGCCTTGCTGCTTCGCTGAGGATCCGGTCGTTGAGTCCCTCGTACTGGCCATCGCGATGGAAGGGATCGACGGCGGCAACGATCCGACGCGGCAGGGCATGTTGTACGTGACTGACAAAATGCAGCGGTACCGGGCATTCACGCAGCAGGTGGATGTCCAGCGGCGTGAACATAAGGCGTGATAGCAGCGATTCATGCTCCAGTGCTTTGATCAGCGCAGCCATCGGCTGTTCCCGCAGGTGGATGAGGATTTCCTGCAAGGGCCGTTCAACCCACACCACTTCAGTGGTGACGTGCACACCGATTTTGCGCAGTGGCCGGGCCTGGTCTTCGAGCCATTGGTGATGGCGCTCGACGTAGCCCAGGCGCATTTGTTCCAGGGCTTGTTCGTTGACCATCCCGGCGGTCGCCAGACCCTCCAGATAATCGAACGCCACGATGTGCAGTGCGGCATCCGAGGCTTTAGCCAGTGCGGCGGCGCGGTCGAACGCAGGGCTGTTCTTCATCAGCGGCGAGGCGACGAGCATGAAGCGTGCTTGATCAGACATGACAAAACTCCCGTGGGTAATCACAGCAGTAATGCGCTCACAAACTCAAACGTTCAGGAGCAACGGCAGCGACATGTACCGATCCTGGCGCGGACGGCGGCGGGGCGCTTGATATTTGTCAAATGCCTGGCTGATCAATCACACCAGCGGATGCGCGGTCGGGCATTCCGGCTCATCCACCGATTGTTGACCATTATCAACCTCCGGTCTGACGGCGCGGCGCAAGCTCGGGTCGAGTGCTGAACTCAAACGCGCCACTGGCGCAGGGAGAAGTCACCATGGCCACCATGAAAGCCGCGATCTTCGTTGAAAAGAACCGCATCGTGCTCGACGACAAGCCGATCCCCGAAGTAGGGCCACTGGATGCCTTGATCCGCATCACTACCACGACCATTTGCGGCACCGATGTGCATATCCTGCGCGGCGAGTACCCAGTGGCCATAGGGCTGACCATCGGCCACGAGCCGGTCGGCGTCATTGAACGACTGGGTTCGCAAGTCCGCGGATTTGTCGAAGGGCAGCGGGTGATTGCCGGCGCCATCACCCCCAGCGGGCAAAGTTATGCCTGCCTGTGTGGCTGCGGCTCGCAGGATGGCCCCGAGACCCGGCATGGCTTCAAGGCCGTCGGCGGCTGGAAGTTCGGCAATACCCTCGACGGCTGCCAGGCCGAGTACGTGCTGGTACCGGATGCGCTGGCCAACCTGTGCCCGATTCCCGATGGACTGAGCGACGAACAGGTGCTGATGTGCCCGGATATCATGTCTACCGGGTTTTCCGGCGCAGAACGCGGCGAGATCGCTATTGGTGACACGGTCGCCGTTTTCGCCTTGGGGCCCATCGGCCTGTGTGCCGTGGCCGGGGCTCGCCTGAAAGGCGCCACCCGCGTAATCGGTGTGGACGCAGTGCCTGAACGAATGAGTGTGGCCCGCCAGTTGGGCGCGACCGATATCGTCAACTTCAATGACGGTGACGTGGTGGAGCAGATTATGGCGCTGACCGATGGCCGTGGCGTCGATGTGTCCATCGAAGCGCTGGGCACTCAAGGCACTTTCGAGTCGGCATTGCGAGTCCTGCGCCCCGGTGGGCGCCTATCCAGCCTCGGTGTGTATTCCAGCGATTTGCGTATCCCGCTCGGCGCGTTTGCCGCGGGCCTGGGCGATTACAGCATCGTCTCCACCCTGTGCCCGGGCGGTAAGGAACGCATGCGTCGCTTGATGGGCGTGGTGCAGAGCGGTGCGGTAGATCTCTCGCCGCTGGTGACTCACCGATTCAAACTGGACGATATCGAAGCCGCCTATGAACTGTTCGCGCATCAACGCGACGGCGTTATGAAGGTGGCAATCACTCCTTGAAAGCATATGGATGTGCCGCAGAAGTCGAGGTTTTCATGAACATCGAGATCACCGAAAGACAGGCACCCCATGTCTGGGTCGTGCACCTGGATGGCTGGGATGTGAACTTCAGGAGCGTCAAGACTGCGCAGGATTTTGTCGATGTGCTTCAGGCCCGCATCAATGCACCTCATGTCTGGCCAAACGCTTGTGCTCAGACGCCAACGAGGCCGAATGTGGCTCGCCGGATGGGTGCCAGCGTTGAATGATCGCTCTGAGCTGCGTGCAGGGCAGTTCGCAAACCCTGCGCGGCGTTACCCATCATGAACGAAGTTTTCGATCTTTCCGGTGCCGCGGCGGCGTTGGGGATCGGCATGCTCATCGGCCTTGAGCGTGAACGGCACAAGGGCACTGGCGATGCGCGACACTGCGCCGGCCTGCGCACGTTCGCCATTACCGCTTTGTTGGGCTATGTCGCGCTGCAAGTCGGCGGCGGCCTGCTGTTGGGGATCATCGCTGCCTGTGTGACGTTGCTGATCAGCGTCGCGTATTGGCGCAGCCTCAGCGACGATCCCGGGGTAACCAGCGAGGTGGCATTAATCACGGTGTTGCTTTTGGGCGCGTTGTGTACGACTGCGCCGGCGCTGGCAATTGCCCTTGGCGTGGTCATCGCGGGTTTATTGGCGTATCGCCAGACGCTGCATCATTTTGCCAACAGCCAATTGACCGAAGCTGAAATGCGCGACGGCCTGATCTTGCTGATCGCGGCGCTGGTCGTGTTGCCATTGGTGCCGGATCGGTACATGGGACCCTACGCCGCGATCAATCCACGCACTATTTGTACGCTGACGGTGTTGCTGATGCTGGTCGGCGCGACCGGTCATATCGCCGTGCGTATGCTGGGCACCCGCTATGGCTACGTGATCAGCGCAATCGCGTCGGGGTTCGCTTCGAGTACCGTAACGATCGCCACCATGGGCCAGCGAGTCGTTCATGAACCGGACAACATCAGGATCCTCAGCGCGGCCGCCATTCTGTCCAATCTTGCCACGGTGGTTCAGGTCGGCCTGATCTTCGCCATGGTTGATCCGGACTTGCTGCGCGACGTGTGGGCGCCTTTGGGTTTCGGCTTGGTAGCGACAGCCTCTTATGGCGCCTGCCTGATGTTTCCCGACCCGACACGGGGTACCCGCAGCGAGCCGATCAAGACCTCCGGCGCCTTCAATCTCAAACTCGCAATAATCGTGACGCTGACCCTGACCGGCATCACGCTGCTGTCATCGGTAATGCTCAACAACTTTGGCCAAGCGGGAATGATGCTCACGGCGACCCTGACAGGTTTTGCCGATGCGCATTCCGCCACGGCCTCCGTGGCGAATCTTGCCAAGGCGGGGCAGCTGCCATATGACGCCATAGCCGCGCCCGCGCTGATTGCCGTCAGCAGTAACTCGGTGAGTAAATGTGTAGTGGCCTGGGTCAGCGGCGGCAGACGCTTCGCCGCCTATGTGATTCCGGGCCAGCTATTGCTGACGCTTGCGATGTGGGCCGGCTACGTGTTGATTTAATCGCAAGCTGACTCACAACCCGGCGCCGTCAAAATCCGTGCAGTTGCTGATAAAGATCAAAGTGCTTGCGGCCGCAGCGTTCACGCTGAAGGTCTATTCCTTATGGCTGGCCGCGTGCCGAGGTATCCAATGTCGCCAACTCAGCATTTACTGTTGATCGCTCCTCCCGTCATGGAGCGCACGCCGGCGTTTGAGCGCGCGGCGGCGCTTGCCCAGGCCATGCAAGTGCCGCTACATATTGTGGCCTTCGACTATGTGCAAGCACTGGCGGTGGCAGGCCTGTTTGCCCCTGAGCAAATCCGCCTGGCCCGCGATGGTTATTTGCGCACCCATCGTCAGTGGCTCACAGAGCAGGCGTCATTGCTGGCAAGGCATCACATCAAGGTCACCACCGAGGTGGTCTGGGTTCAGGATCCCTTTGCCGAGATCCTGCAGTTCGTCAATGAGATGCCGGTGATATTGATCATCAAGGATGCCCAGCACGAGTCCGCGTTGAAGCGAATTTTTTATACCCCGCTGGACTGGCAACTGTTACGCGATTGTCCAGTGCCGGTTCACCTGGTAACTGACGACACTCATCCACGCCCGCGTAATGTACTGGCCATCGTCGATGTCTTGCGCAGCGAAGAACAGGATTGCCTGTTCAACGATCAGATCCTTGATGCAGCCACCCGATTGGCTGAGCAATGTGATGCCAGACTTGAGCTGGTGCATGTGTATGACTGGACGACGGTTTACACCACGGAAATGGGGTTCGGCGCATTGCCGTTGGCCACCGGTATCCATGAAACGCTGGGTAGCGCTCAGCATGAGGCGTTTGCGGCCCTGGCCGAGCGTCACGGCGTACCAGATCCATGCCGACATTTCATCGAGGGCGCGCCGGTGCCGAGTATCTGCGAGTTCGCCGACAAGAAGCAGATTGACGTCATTGTGATGGGAACGGTGCAGCACCACGGCTTGAGCAAGTTGTTAGGCAGCACCGCCGAACAGCTGCTGCATCGAGCTCCGTGCAGTGTGTTGGCGATCAAGCCGCAACACACCTTGCAGTCCTGAAGCGGGATCGCCCCGTAATGAGCCGTTGGCCGACACATCACGAGGCGATTTTTTACAGGTGAAGTCGATGAATGACCTGGTGCGGATCGTCGGGATCATTCTGAGTCTCAAACCCTAGACTTTTGGCCAGATCACGCATCAACGCGTTACTCGCGGCGTCGACCGAATACATCTGGCGAAAACCGTTGTGGCGGGCAGCCTTGATCAAGTGCTCCATCAGCAATGTGCCCAGGCCCAAGTGCCGCCATTCATCGGCGACCGTCACGGCACATTCGCATTGATGTTCGCCGGTGGCGGCATAGCGGCTGATGCCGATTTCGATCAACTTGCCGTGCTCGTGAACCAGTGCAATGAAGGCCGTACGCTGTTTGTTATCGGTGTCCATCAACTGGTCGAGCAGGGCGGTGCCGGGCTCGCTGATCTGGGCAAGAAAGCGCATGTGCCTGGATTCGGGAGACAGGCGCTTGATGAAATTGTATTCGCGCTCGCGATCCTTTTCCGAGAGCGGGCGGATCAACACATGGCGGCCGTCCTTGAGCGCCTCAATCCAATATTGGCCGGAGACCGCCGCATAGGCGGCTACGGCCTGATCGTTGTGGTCTTTAACGGTGAGCATGGGTCATCCTCCATCCAGTTGAAAGGCTGGCGCGCGGTGAAAAAACGTCCGCTTGGCTTCCTTCTACACCGTTGCCCGCGGCTGCATCTGATCTAAGTCAGACACCGGCCATCGCGGTTTTTCATTGGCATCGGTTTGATGTAAATCGACGAAGGGCAGGTGGGGCGGGTGCAGTCTTAGACTCTGCCGGCCCATGGCGCTGGAATCAGCACTCAAACGTGTTTTCATCACGTCGCTAAGGTATTGCATAGATCTTGAATAGCTTTTTGGCTGAATCACCGGCTCCCCCCAGATATTTTTCGAAGGCCCGTTCAATGTCGCCGGATCGATACATTTCGCTCAGCGCGGTGTCGACCAGCAGACGGAAATCTTCGTCCTCCCGGTCCACTGCCATTGCAGTCGGTGCGTACTCAAAAATCCGCTCTAGCAGTACCAGGTTTCCTGAAGGGTAATTCCTGGTTAGCAGATGCTCGAGCATCATGCGTTCAGCGAAGAACGCATCGGCTTTGCCATTGGCAACCAGATTGAGACCTGCATCTGCGTTCTCTACTGTGACCAAAGTGGCTACAACACCCAGCAATCGCATTTGCTGATGTATCCACGTTTCGGTGACCCCGCCAGCGATGGCGACATACGTCTGATTGGATAGACCTAGGTTCACAGTCGCTCGCCACGTTGGTCCCGTATGAGCCACCTTGCCGCCCAGCACATTGAGCAACGCTTCGGAAGCATTCTGGCGGACCACTGCCGAGAGACCGGCAGTGTAAATCGGCACCGAGTAGCTGACGATCTTTCGCCGTGCCAGTGTGGGTGGGGTCGGCGTACAAAGAATGTCGATCTTCCCCGAACTGACGTCATTCATCTCGTCTTTGAGTGAGACAGGTTGGTATTGAATTTTCAACTCAGGCAAATTCAAATCGGTCTTGACCTTCTCGGCTATTTTCAGACAAAGATCGATGGCATAACCGCTGGCTTTATCGGCTGCCTGATCACTGAAAGGCACGAAGTCAGGTAGGTAGCCGAGAGTGATAGCGTGACTCGCGCGTATGCGCTCAAGCGTCTTGCCATGGACCATTATCGGTAGCAGCGCCAGTATGCAGACGAGCAGCAGGTTGTTTGATTTGGCAAGTTTTACGTTCATAGAAGGGTTTCCTCGAATTCAGATATCTGTGCCGTACTGAAGACTTGTATCAAGGGTCTTCGGCCCGAGTGCCAGCAGGCGCAGGGGCGTCGACAAAACGTTTAGCGAGGAAACCGTAGAGCAAGTAGCCGAATACCAGAACAAGGATGCCGCCGAACACGGCGTCTTTGCCGCAGGCATACAGCGCATACAAGGAATAGGCCACTGCAACCACTAACAGCAGAGTGTTGCGCGTGTATACGCCTGCGCTGACTTTGGCTTTGTACATCATGACCAGCAGCCCGGTTGCTGCCGTCACGTAGGGGATCAGATTGGTCACCGCTGCGAGGCTAACGAGTTTTCCGAACTGTGCACTCGCGTTTGGCGAAATGGTCGACAGCGCCATCAAGGTCTGCAGCACGCCACAGACCAGCATCCCGACGACGGGGGCATTGTGTGCGCTGACCTTACTGAACAGTTTTGGGAACATGCCCTGATCAGCCGTCATCTTGGCGGTTTGCGCCAGAGTGAACTGCCAGCCCAACAGTGATCCCACACAGGCCATCACCGCGAGCGCCATGATGATGTTGCCGACCGTGGGGTTGAACATATGCGCATACACGAGCGCGAAAGGGGCTGATGAGTTGGCCAGTTCGGCATTGGGAATGATGCCCTGAATGACCGTCGTCGATAGCACATAGACTGCGGCTGCCCCCAGTGTGCCGAACAGGCATGCCAGCGGCACGGTGCGCGTGGGGTTTTCCACCGCGTCAGAGGCCTGGGCAGCCGACTCCATGCCGAGAAAGGCCCAGAGGGTCAGAGGAATCGCTTTGCTGATCGCTTCGGATGTCGGCAGGTTGTTCGGGTTCCAGGCTGCGACTATCAGATCGGTTTTGAACCAGAACCAACCGATGATGCTCAAGCCCGCCACGGGGATGATCACCCCCCAGACAGTAACCGCACCAATCTTGCCCGTGATGCCAGGGCCGCCAAAATTAGCCACGGTGGTTAACCAGAGTAAGCCGACCGTTCCGATGAACAATGGAATGGCGCCGCTTCCCAGCCAAGGCATGAACGATGTCATGTATCCCACTGCGGAGATGGCTACCGCCACGTTGGCGATGGCCAGCGACAGGAAATACAGATAAGAGCACAGGAAAAAACCTGATTTTGCGTGCGCTTCTTCGGTGTAGGCGGATAACCCACCTGAGCGCAGACAGTAGATGCCACATTGGGAAAAACAATACGCGATGGCCATGGAGCCAACAGCGGTGACGATCCATGACAACAATGAAACAGCCCCGAGTTGGGCCATGCTCGTCGGCAACATAATGATGCCTGAGCCCATCATGTTTACCGCAACCAGTGTGGTGAGCCCCATGAGGTTCATTTTCTTGCTTGAGTCGGCCATCGGGATCCCCTCGATCTGCGAAACGCATTACCGCTCAACCATCGAATGCACTGCGAAGCAGGCTCATGCTCCTGCCCAAACTTCGCTATATGAGAGTTGTTCGGACAGACGCTTAGTCACGCTCTCCTCACAACACTAGTACCGGCAGACGGGGGCATTTCTGATAATTATCAATCAATACGATTTGCCAGCCGTGAACCATCAGAATTGGCACTCAAGCCATGTAGCAGCCCTTCAACGAACGCGGTAATAAACCCGCTACCGCCTAGTGCTAGGGCTAGTGCGTTGGCAAAGCAAAGCAGGGCTAAGTTCTGAAACTTAACCCCCTTGCCTGTTTTGATTGATGCCACTGCAATCGCAGTGTTGGTCTTCTCACGGGATGTTCAACGCGTAGAAAGTCAGATTATTTCAAGTCCATTGGTACAGGACGCCCGTCGCTTTGCAACGGCTTGCCCGAGGGCGCACAAAACCGGGACGGGCGCGCATTATCGATCTGCGTTGCGGACGGGGTCATTGATTCTGGCGATTGCAGCCGGACACCATGTGCTTGAGGCCTTCCATGTTCTGGATGTTCACGTCGCGACCGGCGATTTCCACCAGTCCCTGATCGCGCAAGTGGGCAATGCCGCGACAGATGGTCTCCAGACGCAGCCCAAGGTAGGAGCCGATCTCTTCACGGCGCATTTTCAGCACAAACTCTTTGGAGGAATAGCCGCGCACGCTTAGGCGTTGCGAGAGGTTGAGCAGGAATGCCGCCAGGCGCTCATCGGAGTTCATGTTGCCCATCAGCATCAACATGCTGTGGTCGCGCACGATTTCCCGGCTCAGCAGTTTGTTGAGATTGTGCTGCAGGGAAGGAAGGCTTTGCGCCATTTTTTCCAGTTGCGCGAAGTGAATCGGGCAGACTTCGCTGTCTTCCAGGGCATACGCAGTGCAGGCATGTTGATCGGCACTGATGGCGTCCAGGCCGAGCATTTCGCCGGGTATATGAAACCCCGTCACTTGTTCTCGGCCATCGACCGACAGCACGCTGGTCTTGAACGAACCTATGCGCACAGCGTACAGCGAGCGCAGCGGGTCACCTGCCCGGTATAGAGCGGTGCCTTTCTTCACCTTGTATCGCTGCACGATCAGTGTATCGAGTCGATCGACCTCCGAACCCGTCAGGCCGATCGGCAGGCATAACTCCACCACACTGCAATTGGAACAGGCAGCTTTGAGCAGTGGCGGGGCAGAATGAGCTTCAAGCATGGGAAAGGCGCCTCCAAGGGTCGTGATAAGCATAGGCGTCGTAGCGGCGCGAGTACTTTTCATTTGGCCTTTCACCGTGATTGCAGACGAGCGGAGTGCCCGGATTAGCGAGGCGCTGGCAATTTCGCCTTATTGAGCTTCAAGGTTGATGTTGATACTTGATGTAAATCAATCGTTGCCCCGTTTTTCAATTTCGGCGGCCAGTGGCTCAGGCGTAACGAACACTCGTAAAGAATCAACACAGCAGCGACCACCGCTACCCATCGATGCTCTCGTTTGTTGACAAAAATCAGAGCCCGGAGCGGGCATCGTCAGATACTCAGTTCAGCGATTTAGCAGAGCAGTGATTCACCAAGGGGAAATCATGAACATGCGCTCGTCCATCATCGTGCTGAGTATCCTCTGTTGGCTACAGCCACCGGAGCGTGCAGCCGTCGAGGCCAATGAGCGCGTCAAGCGGATGGCTGAAAAGGCAGCGCGCAAGTAGTCGGCGATTACATCAAACCGGACACGGATGTCGGGCTGGCAATCAGGCCGGCGAAGCATCGTCAGGAGAAGTACCTCATGTTCAAGCTCAAACGCATTCTATTGATCGCACCCGCCGAAATGACTCGCACTCCGGCGTTTGACCGCGCCCAGGCATTGGCCCGGGCCAGCGGTGCGTTGTTGCACATCGTGGCGTTCGATTATGTGCAGGCCTTGGCGCTTGCCGGTCTGTTTGACCACAACGCCATGTCGCAGGCACGCGAAGGTTATTTGCAGGTGCATCGGCATTGGCTGGAACAGCAAGCCCGATTCGAGCGTGGCAGCGGCGAGCAAGTCACTACCGAAGTGGTCTGGGCCAGGTCCACACCGGCGCATGTGCTTGAGTACGTCAATGACTTCCATGCCGATCTGGTAATCAAGGACGCCCACCATGTTCCGGCCCTTGATCGGGCATTCCATCAACCACTGGACTGGATGTTGCTGCGCGATTGCCCAGCCTGTTTGCACCTGGTCACCGATGCAGCGAACCCGAAGCCTTTGAAGATTTTGGCGGCCGTAGACCTTTCCCACCTTGAGGACCTGACCCAAGGGCTCAACGACCGGATACTCGGCCTGGCATCGACATTGGCATCAGAGTGCGGAGCGTCGTTGCATCTGTTGAACGTGAGCAATTGGTCCGTAGTGGGTGATGCCGCGATGAGTGTGCCGAACCTGAGTCTGGATCACAGCCTGCGCGATGCGATCACCGATACTCAGCAAGAGGCGTTCGATACCCTGGCCGAGCGCTATGGTGTCGATGAAAAACACAGGCACTTGCTGACCGGTATCCCTTACCGGGTGATCGAACAGTTTGCCCGACAGAACGCGTTCGACCTGATAGTGCTGGGTACGTCCTACCATCACGGCCTCGACGATTTTATCGGCGGCACGGCGCAATGCCTGATAAATCGCGCGCCGTGCAGCTTGATGATGGTCAGGCCGCTACCTTCTGCAGCCTGATCGGCCAGCCGTTCATCATCAACCGCTTTCAGCCGAAAGCGGCAATACGATGACGGGGTCACTATTCGTTCGTCTTCCTTGCAAGCAGTAGCCTAAACCGTTGGTAGCGTTCCGCCGTCGATCACGAATTCACTTCCAGTGATCGATGACGCTCGCGGTGAAGCCAGGAAACAGATCAGGTCAGCAACTTCCGAAGGCGTCGATGGGCGTCCGAGCGGGATACCTCCAAGAGCTTTCATGATGATGTCTTTCCCCCCTTGATAGTCAGTACCTGCTTCCTTCGCGAGTCGCTCCGCAAATACGACCGACGCTTCGGTTTCAACCCAGCCCGGCGAAACCCGAACTACGCGAATGCCTTTGGGCGAAACCTCTTTCGACAGGCTTTTGCTGTATGTCGAAAGCGCGGCTTTGGCCGCCGCGTAAGCTGTTGTAGATTCCGGCAGTGGCAGCCGACTCTGGATGGAGGTGACGTGGATAACAACCCCTTCCTTGCGCGCCAGCATTCCCGGGAGCAGGGCTCGATCAAGGCGCACCGCGGGCAACAGGTTCAGGCTGAGCTCTTGTTGCCAGTGCTCTTCGTCCAGCGCAGCAAAACCTCCGCCGGGTGCCGACGAACCACCCAGAACATGGATCATGATGTCTACGCCGCCGAACTGTTCCTGGACCGCTGCGATCAGCACGTCACAACCTTCCCGGGTCGAAAGATCAGCCGCAATCAGAATTACGCCCGGCATTTCCACGTCCACCAGCCTGGCCGAAGTGATGACCTTCGCGCCCTCGGCCATTAGCAACTCGACGACAGCCTTGCCGATGCCTTTGGTGCCACCGGTGACAAGGACCCGCTTGCCAGTCAAACCTGAAGTCAGCATGGCGTGATCTCCAGTGAACGGATTCGACCGTCCTCCAGCGTGAAGGCGTAGCTCAGTTGAAGCGGGCTACCGGGAAAATTCCCGACAACGTTCGCGATGACCGTGAGTCTGTTCTGTTCTTGAAGGGCTTGTAGTGGGTGGACCTGATACGCGAAGGCCTTGCGAGCATCTTGTTGCCAGGCTGTGATAGCAGCGATGCCTTCGTATGTTTTTCTCTCGTCGCATACCGTGGCGTCAGGGCTGAAGCAGCTCGCAAGTTGTGCTGCATCGCCATCGTTACTGTCCGCAAAGTACATCTTCACGGCGTCGGGGAGTTGAAGGGGCATGTCGTTCTCCTGAATCGGGTTGTATGAAGCGATCTTGGGTGCGTTTGTAAGCGTGCCTGATGCAATGAGGCATCCATTCAGCTCGAGGATCAGGAGATCAACCCCAGTTTCGCTGCCTTGAAGGTGGCGGCCGCTTGGGTCGAGCACTCCAGCTTTCGGAAGATACTTTCCATGTGCGTGCGAACGGTGCTCGCCGAGCACAGCCAGCTTCAGCGACGAATGACAGGCTTGAGGGGCCGAGCATTCAGTAGCAACCAGATCGCTTGAGCTGATGAGGTCAAAGTACGTGTCGACACTGCTGACAGGCTGAAGGCTCATTCGCTGATCTCCTGGATGGATTACCTGCAGTGATCTTGCTGCCAGACGGATAGTTTGTTCAACTGGGACAAACCTGTATGACCCATCCCGATATTCAGGACAATCCATGTCACACGAGCGTTTAGGCCTCAGCGAGCTGGACGCGGTTATAGCGGTCGCACGTCGCGGGTCGTTTCGCAAAGCCGCGATCGATCTTCATGTCTCCACTACCGCGTTGAGCAACACCATTGCGCAACTGGAAGCCCGCCTCGAATCGCGGTTGTTCAATCGCACGACCCGTAGCGTGGCCATTACCGAAGCGGGGAGGATATTTCTCGAGCAGGTGGGGCCCGCCTTGCAGGATTTGCGCGCCGCACTCGATGCCGTTCGATCGCATAACGCCGGGCCCTCGGGCACGCTGCGCATCAATGCGTTTGCCAGCGCTGCCCGATCAGCGCTCATGCCCCTGGTGATGGAGTTCTTGCAGCAACATTCGAAAGTGCACATCGACCTCGTCACCGAAGGCCGTCTGGTGGACATTGTTGCGGACTGCTTCGATTTCGGCGTGCGCTCGGCAAGTCTCGTTCCGAACGACATGATCGTGATCCCCCTCGGCCAGCCGCAACGGTACGCCGTGGTCGGCTCGCAGGCGTACTTTGAAAAGCACGGCAAACCGCAAACGCCATCCGAGCTGCTCCAGCACCGATGCATCCGCGTGCGACTACCCAATGGGGCGATTTTCCCGTGGCATTTCGAGCGGGACGCAGAAGTGACTCGTCTCGATGTAAGCGGGCCGCTTACGCTGGATGAACCCAGTGTGGTCAAGGCGGCCGTGCAGGAGGGCATGGGGCTCGGCTTTTTCATGGCGCAGGACGTTCACCACGAAATCCGTGCCGGACAGTTCGTGCAGGTTCTCGAAGAATGGACACCGCCCAGGGACAAACTGTGTCTGTACTACCCGAACCGCCGCAACCCATCTGCGGCAGCCAAGGCATTCATCGAGTTGGTACGCGCCCGTCAAGCCGATCAGGACGGGGTCGCATGATTAAGCCTTTCGGACCTGGCTCAGGCAATCAATCCCAGTGTCAGTCCCTTCAAAGTGGCGGCTGCGCGGGTGGAGCATTCCAGTTTGCGAAAGATGCTTTCCATGTGCGTAGCTGCGCGTCTTCATTGCGGCTACGACACAGATAAAAAAGCCCGCGAGAGAGGCGGGCTTGAGCGGATAGCTTTCAGAGGCAGTCGGACTTGCCGATCTGAAACTCGACTATGGGTGAGCCGGTTGAATCCTGGTAGAGAAGGTTAATGGAAAGACCCGTTTTTACGAATTGTCCTAAACCTTTTTCATTACAGAATGCAGAAGCTGCGAGCGCTTTTGTGTCCTTGGTGAACTCATCGGTATCGATTTCGTCCTTCGATACTTTTGTAAGTGTGTAAGAGATACGCATGACCTCATCGCTGTAGGTCACCGTATCGATGCGAGTTGATTCATCAGATATTTTTCCAGACTGAACACTCATGATGAGCGCGAGACCTTTGAGCTGGCGTTCCCGCTCCTGCATTTTCTCTTCCGGAGCGGTCTTCGCATGCCATACCTGTACCAAGATAAAGAGCAAAGTCATTGCCGAGAAAAATATGATTATTCCGCGATTCTGTTTCAACTGAGATTACCGTAGCAAAGGGCCATTACGTATTTGACCATGCCGGTAGCGTCACCTCAAGTTAGAGGCGTTGGTCTTCGATGGCCAACGAAACGAGGATGTACTCATCCGCTCCGCTGGTTGCCGTTGAGCGCGGATGGGAGTGCATTAGGATGGTGTCGGTAGTGGGGTGAAGCTAAAGAATTGCTAGGGTGCGGCCGATAGGCTCGCGTCGGCAACGATGCCATATCACATGAAAGCTGGAGTTATAAATGCCGTTGAATAAAGCTCGTATTGGTGTGTTCGCCGCGCTTATTGGCTGCACTTTTGCGTCGACCGCACATGCTGCCAGCGAACATGAGATGGCCGTCGGTGGTGCAGCTCTTTACCAAGTTTGCGCACAGAAACATCCTGAAAAGGAGCTTTCTTTAGAGCAATACATATCGCTACATCCACATATGTCGACTCAATTAGCAAACGACATTAGGGCATTCTCCTCGCAGCCAAAACACAAAGCAGAACTTGAGGATACAGTTCTGCGCATGCGGACCGAGGCCACCCAAGATTTACTTGAAGTCGTATGTGATAGCTATTACCGAGATGCAAAGGAACGGGAGTAGTCCTCAGCTTCTTTCGCATGGGGGTGTGATCTGGCCGGGGCTCAACCGGCATTCGGCGGAAGGGGTAGCCCAATAGGCGACCGGTTGGCTCATCCGCTGCCCGAGACTTAGCCTCAGATCACACCCCGATGCGCTCTCATAGAGAGGATCGGGCACTTACCGCACTACGATGCCCGCACGCTTACAGGTCCTGAATTCAACACATAAGTGCAACGCTCACCCCTGTATGCACTTCGTACGGCGTCTTCCAGCCCAAGCGCTTGCGCGGGCGTAGATTGATCCTCGCTACTGTCCGATTGACGGCTTCGACGGTCA
>NZ_JAENSQ010000051.1:0-24428 GCF_016613125.1 Pseudomonas sp. MF6776 | reverse complement strand
CCGTCGAAGCCGTCAATCGGACAGTAGCGAGGATCAATCTACGCCCGCGCAAGCGCTTGGGCTGGAAGACGCCGTACGAAGTGCATACAGGGGTGAGCGTTGCACTTATGTGTTGAATTCAGGCTGCCTAAAGGCGGAAACACGATAGTCGCCCGAAAGGATATTCCGATCGAGACGGCTACTGAGCAAGACTGCCAAGCGCTGCTGGAATCCGTAAGGGTTTTGCCGTGCAATGTCTGCCAAAAGCCTGCGTTCGACCCATCTTCCTGCAGCACCAATCGCGATGGTAAGTGCGAGAGCTGCTTCATGGCCGAGCTCAACGCTGCCTTCGAGAAGGAAACGAAGAAGGAGGATGCCAAGCTCAAACGTGACGACGCCAAGTTCAAAGCTCGTGGCTACACGCATCGGGTTCACGCTTGGATTCATCCGGCGAGCGGTTCGGACTACGAGCTCATGATGTGGATGATCAATCCTACCCAGGAAGAAATCACCTCTGAGTTGAAGAAGAAGAAAAGTGTCGATACGACTGACTACAAGTTGATCGAGCTGTAGCAATACCCAAAGGCCATTCCCATCTCGGGGGTGGCCTTTTTTGTTGGGGGCTTGCATCTCCTGAATTCCGTGGAGAATACAAATCAAAGAGGCACACAAAGAGCACGAGCTCACCTGGTGCCGAACAGTTCCTAGACGACCAAATAGTGGCCACTACTCAGTGTGGTGACGTAGAGATACGTCCGCGGCGATCAGCTACACCGCCGTGGGGGTCCGCAGAAGGTGCCCCGGATTCCAGGGATGAGAGAATCCGCAAAACAGCTGCAGGTTAGATGGACTTGAGGTTCGTTCCACTCAGTAGTTGCGCAGTAATGAGCAGCGAACGGCACGGGCAAACCACCTCCACCCTCGATGAGGGTCCGCTATGGGAACGTAGCGTCTCGGAAACGGGAGAGTCCAGGCAAGCCCGACCGCCCCTCCAGTCAATGGGGCAATGATTTGATGAAAAAGCCCGGCTTATAGAGCTGGGCTTTGTCGTTTCAGGGCGAGAGGCAAAGCGTTCGAGAATTAAATTTGTCGTAATCAGATCCTGAAAAATTGCACTGTACTTTGCCGGGTCTATTAGGTCTCAGCGAGCACTCGGCCCCGTTTACTTGCCCATAAATTTTTCGATATAGGCAACAGGGCCAACTTGGGAGTGGTCTCCTAGCTAAGCGACTAATATTGCTTCTGCAATTGCTGATGCCGAGGCAATAAGAGCATCCATATTTTTTAGATCTTGGTCAGGCCACATTTGGTTACGCAGCGCAGCCGACGCCTCGTTTAATACGCCTTCCACCATGTCTGGAATAAATGTCTTTCCGAGTGCGCGTGGCACTACGGCGAGCCTAGGGGAAGCCTCATCATACCATATATACCCATGGGGAGCTTCATAACTATGATCCCTAGAGTAATCAAAATTAAAACCATCTCGCCAATTCCCTTCTAGGGTTGAAACCCAAAAGGTAGGGTAATGGATTTCTAGTATTAAATTTCGATGGATCACATCCAGCTCTTGAAGACTTGCCAATAACGAAGAGTTCTTATTTGACATATTTTTGCGCTGCTCAGTTAAACCATCGCGAGCTTCCACTATATTTTCATAGACAGTCTTTCTCATGGCTGTCGGGTCTGCATAGCTCTTTCCGATAGCTCGAGTAATGAGCAGGTAAGTACTGTATCCATATGCGACTCCCAAATGGGCATCATACCCCCATCTTGATAGTTCAAACATTTTCTTAGATACTTCGTGCGCGTCATTCATCAATCGTAGGGTATCATCGTCGCTTATTTTTTTACGAGCTTTGCTTCCGCCTTTTACATAATTTGCCATGATGGTAAATAGCACAGACCTTACTGACCAAAAATAGTTAGTTATAGCTGTTTTCTCGTGATCTTTTAAAACTCTTCCCATAATTGAATCTAAATTCGAAAGAATGCTGAGTATTTGGTCAACCTTTTTATTTATTTCATCAAGTTCTATCTTGATATCATTCAGGTCGCTCAGAACTTTGTTTTGAAATAGCAGCTCACTAATTATTCCAAAACCTTTCACGACAACAATGGCGCCGGCTATGTAAGGGTTTTCTGGCAAGGCCATCAGCGTTTCTAAAATTTTTTCTAAATCACTGGCAGCATTTTCATCGACCCGTAACGCTGGGTAATCTTTAGGTGCTTGGTTATTCATTGTTTTTACTCGCACTGCCAGTACAGTTACATGGGAGTGGGCAATTTGACCCTATTACACATCCACCCACGTCACGGCCGTCCGTGTAGCAATATTGCCTACACTGGGCTCCTCGGCAGTCGTCACGACAAAATCTTCCGCCCGGACAGGATGCGATGCCGCTTTCCGATTTTGGGCTGCTGCATCCGGCCATTACTGAAATGAATAGACTAAAGCCTATTAAGCACCAAAAGTTCATAATGAAATCTCCTCAGAGGTTCCGATTATTGTAGTCCTGCTTAGAGATTCGTTCCCCCCACGACGGCAAATCCGGACGAAGTTGCACTTAGCCGATTAGAAGGCTTACCGGCAGGCGGGTAGTTTCCAACAACTTGAAGTCGTCAAGCGGTAGTCGCGCACAGCTTTTCTATTATGAATCACAAGGAATCGCGATCATGATTAACTGCGCCGAATAAAAATACAGATTCTGATTTGGGAGAATTTGGAGCGAGCTGAGGGCGATGGCCGCCCTTAGAAGTCCATCAGGAACTGCCCGTTATCACAACGCGGCGCTAATCGTTTACGGTCCGCTGAAGCTTGCTTGGAGCTACCTGAAGAAGCTGATACGCCCCTCAGCTTGGCGATCAGGGCATCAGGGTTGTTGAGGATCTCCCGGAGCCCGTGGCGGTGCAGCTGGTTCCCGATACGCAGCATGCGGTCCCAGGCTGAGTGACCACCTTTCTTGAACGATACAACGCCATAGCGCAGCAGATAGTGCAGGGCCTGTGAGGGATAGACGTCCTGGTGTGGGCCGTAGTACTCGAGGGCCCGGTCAAGCTCAAACTGGTAGAAGAGCTCAACCCCTTCATCATCGAGATCGAACTCGTTCGTCTCATTGACGTTGGTGTAGTAGATGCCCTTTTTCAAGAGGGTGCCCTGGCAGGACAATTCATCGTTTACCGATCGCAAACCCTCATACATGCCGTTGAACTCAGCATCGGCGAACGGAACCTCGATGGACCGTGAAATGTCGAGGTCCGACCGTTGAAACTCCGTGTACTCAGCAGGAAGTGAGTAGCGTTTACCCTCTTCGAAAATGGCTCTGTATTCGGAGAGGGCAGTGAATGGCCGCTGATACGAGTACCTCGACCAGTGCAGATCGATGGCCAGTACCTCCTTCATGCCCAGCAGCTGGAACCGGGCAGGACATTGGTTGCGCTGAGACCATTCAGCCTCATCCGCGTCGATGGTCAGGGCGTAGCGCAGCAGGTCCAGACACAGGTCAGGGGAGTAGGCATTGGCGGCAATCTTGATATGCCCGTTCTCAGGGTTGACCGTGCGAGCCAGCCAGTTTCGGCCTTTGGGATCGTAGTGGCGGGATTTGAGGTAATTACGGAAGTCGTTTAGTGGCTTCATCCAGTCGTATATGCCCTCCTCATGGCTCAGCATGTTTTCCATGCTTTTGTCCGTGCTCACGCGCAAGCACATCCAGCAGCCATGGCGGGCGCCGCATGAGGTTTTGCGCTCAGCACCGCCGTCTCGGATCATCACGTTCACCATGCAATCACCCGCCGAGTCCCGGTAAACCTCGGTCAGTTGAGAAAAGTCCGAGTAGGTCTGCAGACGCCCATTGGTGACTTGGGAAAGGAACGTGAAAATATCCAAGGTCGTAAAATCAGCTATGGGACTCATGATCCAGTTGGGTTTTTCGCCCGGCTTTGCCATGTTCACAGGAAGGAAGGCGCTCTCCCCACGGGCGGCCATATTGCGCCCACGGACAGCCGATTCATCCCGACGCGTGCCGATCAGCGTAACGATGGTATCGCTTGCAAAGTCGCGTCCCATTTCCTGCTCGATGACGGCCTTGATCTGGCGCTTCGTACGATCCATCGGTGACGCCTTAATTTGCTGTTGGCATTTGGCAGAGTTCCCGGGCAATGAAGCGACGGTGCGACCACCGATGATGGAGACCAGCCAATTTTCGGAAAGGTTGGGACTGCAAACCCAGATGCGTACAGGAATACCGTGCTTTTCGGAGTAGGCCTTCAGAGCGCGGATCTCGTCCTTGCTGTATGAGTGCACTCGAGGGTTCTCGAGGAGTGTGTCGCTGTTTAACACTTGCAGTTCCGGCACTTCGAAACCCTCAGCCTTCAGCTGCTCCATTGCCTTCAGTGCAATCGCCAGTGTGACCGAGCTATCTTTTCCGAACGAGCTCGCCACGATTAATCGCTTACCAGCAAGAATCAGTGATTTGATCACTGCAATGGCTTCGTCCACCTTCTCCGCAAACGAGCGCTCGATGATGGGCGACGCCACTGGGGCGGCATCCTGGAAGAGGGTGGAAGCGATCAATTGCATGGTCAGAGCCCTGAAGATGAAGAACACCTTCAGGGTATGGACGATCGCAAATATGCAAGTTAGATCACGCCGGCTTCCTGCAGATCGAGGGTATCGGTGCGCCGATTTGCACGCATCGGCGGGGAGGAGGGCGCTGCATTGAACCGCATTGAGGCTCGATCCACGGCAGAGAAATAGCAGTGAACATCGGGAGCCGTCTCTTTCACCTCATCAGCCAAGGCTAAGACAAATGTGACAAGGGCCAAGCCGTCCTCGAGCTTTTGACCGGTTCCGACCCGCGGCCCGTCTTCGAGTTCGAGGATCAACCCACCTGAGGTTTGTTCACGGAGGAGCCGAACTGAACGCCCGAATCGTTCACGCAATCGCCTTGTTAAGGACCCATGGTGATGGGTACCAGTGTGTTCCAAAAAGATCGCAAGCAGGCTGATCCGTTCGTACACGGTCAGCCAATGACGGCGATTGTCGTCCTCGCGTTGACCATCACGGGCCGCCACGCGAGCGTCAAAGTCGCTGATGCTGATCGACCCTGCCTTGACCTCTCGTAGCCATCTTTCGTCCTCACGCCAAAGAAATCTTCCCCGCAGTGCATACAGGTACTTGTCCAAGTAATGGATCTGTCCATGCGCCGTCAGGTGGCGAACCTGCTTCTCTATGTCGGCCTGGGCATCGAACATGAACTCAGGCTCAAGGGCATCCATCAGCGCGTTGAGCTGGGTTGCGATTGCTACCGCATCCTGTAACCACTGGAGCAGGTCGATGGCGCGAAACCTGCCCGCGGTGAATTCGAGGGGACGCCTCGGCCCCCCATATGGCAGGCCCCTGGCCCTCTGGACAATGTCTGGCAGCGTGTTGGGGAGTCCGATAACGAAATTGAATCTGTCACCCAGCTGCTGGCGGTTCGTTGCAGACCAGGTGCGCGACCGTTCTTGTACGCTGGTCACGGCAGGGAGGTTCTGGACCAGATTGGCTGTCCGACTGTACTGACTGTGGGTGTAACACAGGTCCCGCCCCGCCGGGAGCTCGAACCAGCCAGCCTCGATCGCCTCGAGCACAGCTTCGACTCGATGGTCACCTGGCCGGGGCCGCTCTTCCTTGGATTTGCGGTACGCAATGGCCGCAGCGATAACAGCGTCCGTGGTGTGTTCTTCACATAGGTGCATCACAGGTGTCCTGGAGACGATTCATGTGATGCATTGTCCTTGACTTAGCGCATATGCAAGCCCGCCCGGGAAGCCCTCTTAGAAGGCTCGGAGGCCTTTGGCTGGCGGTGGCGTTCTCCACATGCTGCTCCAGCTTAAGAGCCCTCACCCGCGCCGTTAATTGGTACCGGATCCCGGGGCGGATGACCTCCTTGCATATTCCCAGATCAATGGAAGATGGGAGCGACACCGGTGGCTTCTTCAACACGTCCAGCTCCGATGGTGGGGGAGGATTCAGCACTAGCGACAGTCTTTAGTCACACTGAAGCGAATTGCGTCGGGGGTGGGAAGCTTGTAGACCTTCCCACCCCCGATTTGGTTGAGCACAGGGCAAAGTTGGTAATGGTGAAAAACGACTGATAAAGGTGCAACCTGGTACGCAATCGTGCTTGGCTAAGATTGCCCCCCAACGGCCGAGCACCGAGGCTATTCTTAGAGCTTGCCCGGAACCACGGATCTGACGCTTGTCGATGGAGAACCTTCATGAGTCAAATCGAAACCCCAGAAGCTCTCAAAGCCCGCAAGCTTGCCGAACTGCGCATTGATCTTGCCCGTGCTGTAGCGGAGAAACAGCCGGACCTTCGTATTTGGAGGCAGGGCCTGATCCACGGTCGGCTGTTGGAACTGGAGTCGGCTGGAGTGCTGTCCAAAGAGGACAGCGATGTTTTTAGCCGGGAGGTCCAGGCGACAATGGATGCTGCAGAGTGACTCGTTGCTGCTAGCTCTGCATTCCCCGTGTATCAAACGTTTCACGCTCGTCTCGAAATAGTGAGATCGTCAATTGCATGTTCCGCGACTGTAGAACCAGGTCGTTGACGCCCTGTCCTGCCACCAATGTTAATTCCTGAACCGAGGGTCACGTCTCTCGTCGCTACCCTGCCCAGGGAACCGATTGCCGGCCTTGATCCGTCGCAATTGACCATGATTGCTTCTTCACTCAATGGAGCAACATATGGCCAGACGGCGCAAAACTACAACCCTTGATGATCTGCTCAATATTGCGATGAAGATGCCGCTGTGGGCGAACCTAGTCATTGCTGGTGGCTCGTTTTTCTTTTTACGGTATTACGGTGGAACAGAATTACCCATGTTGTCAGTGACGCCAGGCAGTGACGTTGGCTCCGCGATCGCACAACAAATCCTTCGGCTGTTCGCCTATATCGGGCAGTACGTCATCCCACCGGTGTTTCTGCTTGGTGGAATCCTTGGGTGGATTCAGCGAAAAGTGAGGGCAAGAAAATTCAGCCGCATTGGGTCGGCGCAGGAGCCAGGCGTTGCTATCCGCAACCTCACCTGGGAGCAATTCGAGAACATGGTCGGGGAAGCCTTGCGTAAACAGGGGTTCACTGTTCAGGAGACCGATAAGGGGCCTGATGGTGGAATCGACCTGGTGCTGCGTAAGGGCAGGGAGGTGTTCCTTGTCCAATGCAAGCAGTGGCGAGCCTCGAAAGTGGGAGTTCAGGTCGTCCGCGAGCTTTATGGCGTAATGTCTGCGCGTGGAGCGACTGGAGGGTTTGTGGTCACCTCCGGCGCCTTTACTAATGATGCCTGGAGGTTTGCGAAGGGGACCAATTTGCAGCTGATTGACGGCAAGCGGCTTATTCAGTGGTTCAAGAAGCCCGAGGTGGGCAGGGGCGTTCTTCCAGCAGAAGATTCTTTGGAAGAGGCCGACCGCGCAACGGTCAGTCTAGCGTCGCCTGCACCTGGCGATGCGTCGAAGGCCTGCCCGCCTACTTCGCATTCCAGCAATTCCCCAAATTGCCCTCGGTGCGGTGGTGGAATGACTGGCCGATACCCGCGATCCACCAATGGTGCAATAGCGAACCGTGTATTTCTTGGGTGTCTCAATTTTCCCTCGTGCCGGGGTACCAGACCGCTTGAAACCGAGGCGGTTTCTCAGGACACAAATAAGACCTTTTGAGGGGGTAGCAAGAAGGCTCTGAAGGCACATTGGTAAAGCGTTCAGGGACTGTCCCCAGCCAGCATTGTTGGGCAATGAACGCTTTCCTATGTAACTTCACGAGGGTCGTCGACCCTCGACTTATGTCAGTTTGTGGTTGGTCCGTCGCCTCAGTATTTTTCGGCTTCACCCTGAGGCCAAGTCAAATACGCGGTAACAGCACCAAACACGACCACTCCTGTGAACCAGATCCAGCCTTTCACGGTTGCAAGATCAGTCGACGCATGACTGATCAACTCGACATAAGGTGCCCAAAAAAAACTAAAAAACACCATAGAGGCCAGCACGGCTAAACAGCTAAGTGCAATTTCTCTCATGATTTTTCCTCGTCGTGAAGAGCATACCAAAGAAACGCTTGCGCACCGAAACCAGCAACCCCGGCAAAAGCGCCAAGTGTGATAAGTGCCCCCGAAGCAAGACAAAGGCCCAACAGAGCCAACCCTCCGCCGAAAGCACCGATCATCATTGGTGTCCTGCGGATCCACCGTGTTTGATGTTTAACCTGAGCGATCAATTGCCGCTTCAAATCTTCATCGCTCATCCTTTCTAACTCCCTGAATAGAGTGTTGTGTCGCCATCGAAGAGCTCACTTGAGCCCGTAGTTGCGCTTGAGTTCGACGATACGAGCTGCGCGCCGCTGGTGGGCCTGGGCGTTGACCTGATCGGCCTGAATCGCGCCGTAGGCAACTGCAGCGGTGTACTGCTCGTTCTGCTTCACTAGGTCGACCAGTTCCTGGAGCTGATCTTGCATTTCTTCGTAGATAGCCATGGATTCTCCTATGGGTTACGAGCTGGCCAGCGGCCAAGCAGCAAACCCATATGTCGCATTTTTCCTCAGTTCCGGATGTAGTTGCGCGAGCACTTGCAGTTCTGCTCGTAAAACGACACCGCGTCTTCGTCGGTCATATTGGTAGGGCAGGGCTGCAGGGTCTTCATCGAGTGGATGCAGGAGCAGCCATCTTCGAAATATGCCCGGTTGAGTTTGAGGCGTTCTTGTTCCTTCAACTGGTAGTTTAGCTCCTCCCCAGTCGTGGCTTTAAAGTTGACGTGTTTCAAGATCCTCTCCTTTTCCGCGGACGCGAAAGTCGGCGCCCTCTATTGCCAATGCCCGCAATGCAGGCGAGTGTTCCTCGAGGTTTATCTTCTACGACCAGTCCGGATGGTTGGGGTCGATTGACGCCCTGTGCTGGGTACGATCATTTCCTTGCCCGTATCTATTCGAGCAACGATCCAGTTGCCGCGGCTACCGCAGTCTGTGATCTCAACCGTGCGCACTGAGAAAATTCCCGAATCATTAGTGGACGCGATATGCGCCCAACTGATTCCCAGGTCCCACACAGGGCCGAGTTCGGGAGGTACCGCGAATTATCCTAAACCTTGACGATATCCAGTTTGTAATCGCACATCCAATCAGAACCTGCACCGCCATCGTCGGTTACTACGCCATTATCGAGCTGGTTACGATACTGTTGCTCGAACTCTTCCAGCGATACGCACAGCATGGCCTCTAGATCAGCGTCAGAGACTTCAATTTTGATATTCATGGGTATCCCTATGCTGACCGGCGTTCGCCCTGCAGTCGCTTCAAGCAGCGCTTGCAGGTCACGTGATCAGCGTAAATTGTAAGATGCTCAGCATCAAAGTCGGCCTGGGTGCCACACGCAATTTCCGATTCGCCTTCGGGATCTGCCTCGGTGGCTGCACAGGTGATTACTTCCAAATGCACTCGACGCGTCATGCTTTTTACCTGCTCACTCGCTCAGTAACGCCTGCCCGGCAAAGGACAGCGCCAATGGGGATCGGAACTCACCACCGTTGTCCATAGCGTCGGAACACGCCTTCAGAAGTTGCTGCGCCAAATTCATGGCCTCTCGCGCATCAGTGATTTCGACCTGCAGGTAATCCGGATAGCACGATTTCCCGTCAATGACCTGCTGCCCTTCACCTTGAATGAAGAGGAGCTGGCTATCTTGTCCGGAAACCTTCAAAACAGCTTCGAGTAACTCCGGGTTGACCTCGGGAATCGCGTCACAGATCTGGGCGGTAATCTCTTCGGTTGCCTTCATGGCTGCATCGACTCTCTGTGGTGCTTTTGATTTTGAATTGGGTAATAAATCCGCGCTATTCACACTGTCAAAACCCGCTTGCGCGGGTCGTGGGTGACGGCCTTTGGCTAATCTTCCAAGCCAGTGATGCCATCCCCTTTCCAGAGGCGGTCAGCGACACGGCGAATGCGGGCCAAATCTGCTTCTTTGGTAGGCAGGCTGAATAGGTTGTCCACGAACTCGTCTTGGGCAATCTCACGGCAGAAGTCCGGGCGGGAGTAGCCAGACTTAAGCAGGTTGGAGTACTTCTCTTTCCCTAGCAGCCGCTGAGCTGCTTCGTCGAACTGGGCCTTGGTGGTCACGTGAATTTCCTTTTCTATTCAGGTGTGGGATTTCAACAGTTTTCACTTCACCGCGCAATGCCAACTGCTTTATCAAGCGCCGCATTAAACAGTTCCGTAACATCAGTGCCGTCCTTTAGAGTTTCGACAAACTGGCCTTTTTCGACTTTCAAGAACACCGTAAAGCCTGTGACGTTGCAGGTTACCGACTCGGGCATTTTTTCGTCATCGTAGGCTGCGCAATGCGCGGCGGAAATGGCTTTGATGAAGTCGCCGTTTGCGAAGGCGTGATGGATAGTGAACCCGCCCGCCGGCTCAACAGGACTAACCTTGTTTTCGACCAAGTCGTAGATTTCTTCAGAAGTGAACGACACGCGATACACCAACCCCTTGTCGATCAGGGCGCTGAGGCAGTTGCGAACTTTCATACCGTCATTCGATTTGGTGACGTTGAGAGCGGTCACGGCTGGGACGATGCCTGTGATCCAGTTACCATTGCCAGCGGTGATTGCGTCCAAGATTGCCTTTTTGATCAGTTGGTTGCGTTGGGCCGTGTTCATTTCTGTTACCTCATAAAGTCAGTTCAATGAGGTTATGATGAGGTCGCTAAACTGCAACACCCTCGAGCTTGTCATCGATCGGCCGGTAGAACTTGGCGCGAATATCGCTTATCGCGCGAACCTGTTTCACGTATGTTTCAGCTACAGTCATGGCCTTGCCGCAAGCTCTCCGCAATGCCGCACTGCTTCCAGTTTGCGAAATATGCGTAATTATGCGGAAATTCCTAATTTATGGATTTCAGCCTAAAGGCCCATAATGACCCCAGAAACCAAGGACACGCTTCTCTTCCCTCGCACCTACCTGGCTGGGACAAAAAGAAATTAATGAGAAAACAAAGAATAAACTGAGACAAGAAGCTGTATTTGACCGTACAACTGGTGTGTCCGAAGAAGGGAGGCCTACGTTTCGTTTACGGTCTAAAAGCTGCTCCGAAGAGGCCAGAATGAGTGGCAAATATCCGACCGTTTTTCTCGCTGCATAGATAGGCTATCAAGCAGATCATGGATTTTCACATAGTTGCGCATAAAGTCTTTTTAAAAAACTAAACCAATAATCACGATTTTTTAACATAAAAATTCAAGTATTTATCATCTTTCGTTCTTATCAAACCTTGCAAGCATGGCGAACTTGCGCGATACATCGCAGCCAATCTGTTACGTCGACCAGTTTAACCCTAACCCACAACTCAAAGCGGACAGTTCAGCAGCCATATAAAGCTCCACTGATCACCGCCTACTCCGATGGTTCGATGACATCCATAGATAGCGACCTTACTCTTAAATCCCTAGATATCGAACGGTGCTCTCCAAGGCGTATGGCCGAGCAGCAGTTGAACCGCCCGCAGGTTCTCCGTCCCGCGATAGGTCAGTGATGCCTTCCTACGTCACATTGTGTGAGCGCCATACATGGCCAGATAAAGGCAAAGGGCTCTCCCCCAACCTTTGACGATACAAGTATTGCCGAGTGGAGTGATGGTCTGAGGTATGCCGTTGAGTCGGAAAAAGGCATGGCCTCGGGCAGATCACTCTACACTCTAGCGAAGGACAGACCATCAGCGCAGATACATAGCCATGGCGAACAGAAAGACAACCCTGTCTCCATCCCAAGTGAACGCAACACTTGGCAGTGCAAATTATTATGCGGAATTCAAGCAACCGCCTGACGCACCAGAATCCGAAAACACCCTGAAAGAACTAGACGGACTACTCTTCTGGCAAATCCTCGTCACAGAGGAAGATGGAATATTTGTTCATATGTACTGGGAGTCAAAATACAAATTCGATATTTGCCGAGCCACACTCTCTAGAACCATGAACTCCCAACCCTTAAACCATGGGCATATCGGCACTCCAAAGTCAAAACCAAAACCAGCCTGGAAAAATATAAAACCAATAACACTCATACTGACCATAGCATCAATTATTGGAGCCGCAGAAATAATCCACAACAGATACGACAAGCTCTTCGCGGAACCCCACCTACTGATAACAGCCGTTCATGGAGATGCTCAAGCAATTTCAAACGAGCAAACATTAGCAATCATTCAAATTGCCAACCAGGTCAAGACGGAGCACACAAATGTTAAAGTTACAGCAAGTCTAATAGCACCTAAAAAAAATAAGATCCCTTTAAAGATAGAACCACAGGATATTCCAGAGATATCAGGAAACACAGCCTTTCAGGCTAAAATTACGATACCTCCACTAGAAATGGGTGACTACGGTATTGAAATTTATGCAACAGCCAAAGCAGGTTCCTGGCAATTCAGAAGAGAATTCATTCAAAAAATTCCGTTAAAAGTTTGGCCTAATACTCCCCACTCGACACTAAATTTCACCAAGCAAAAAGACTCAACAATAAAAATTGTAGGGGTCATAGTAATTGGCCCACCTGCACCACACGGTATTGACTGCGCGATGGACTTCCAAAAGGCGAAAAACTTAACCTTCGCCCAGATTTTTGACTTGACATCGAGCTATAGAAGCCTGAGGTGGAATAGCGTAGGAAACGACCAAGATGCGATATCAAAACTTAGTTGGTCCATCAACCCAATACCCGACGGGAAAACCAGAATTAAATTAACCACCTACATATCATCAGTGGACGCTGAGCCACTAAATCTAATTGAAAATAACTCAAAAATAACTTGCCAATTTCGAAAGGAGGCATGAAATGAACCATGCACCCACCGCCAGACTGGCAGCCTGCATACCCCTCATTATCGCAACCAACCAAAGCAATGCTGACACTCTATCCGGCATTGTTTATGACTATGGCCAAGGACTCACAAATACCAGCGGAATTGAGTTAGTGTTGATAACTGTCCACGACCACAAACAAAAAACACTAACCAGCGGAATAACGGACAAGAATGGTAGATACAAAATAGAATTGCCAGCAGACATATCCATGCTCAAATTTCTTGGTGCAACAATACACTATCAAAAAATTGGCTATCGATCATATCCAACCATAAGACCACTACTAGACAGAGAAGAGAAACCAGTCCCTCTTGCGAAAGAAAATGCTGACTCCAGCTACTACGAATCCGTTGCGTTGCAATTAAACAACTCGGCATTTATAAGAAGCTCCAATGTCGACTCTGAAATTGCCTTAATATCCAGTCTCCCTGAAGGCAGCCGGACAAAAATATCCACCTACCTAGATAACAAAGCAGAACCATGGGTCATCGAAAAATTGAACCAAGCAAATAGTACGCGAGATGCAACCCTAAAGATTAATAATGAAATAATCAAAGAAAATAAATTTAACCACATCAACGTAATCGCCTACCCTAACTTCCCCACCACAGGGACGGTCTGGCTGATGGGCGTCGTTAAAGAGGATTCAACCAGGAAATCAATTGAGGAACTAACAACAACCATAAACAGGCACAGAGTAAAAAATGACATAATCACAATTCATGAAACTGCACACAGGGACTCCAAGCAACCTAAGGATGCTTTGGAATAACGGAACGAAAGCAGGTTGAAGTTCCGTAGTTTTTTGCGTTTGCACCCGAATCCATTTGTGGACGAGGTTCGCGTTGAAGCTATGGCTCAGCGAGATGTTGGCAATCGAGGCACCAGCAGGGCGCACTCTTGAATGACTTGGACCTTGAAGGATTTGGAGTAGGAACGGCGTTGTGGCTGCATGTCTGCAAAATGCGGCGACGATCTTCGCACCTCGACGCAAGGGCAAAACCACCTTTCTCATCAACGACCTGATACCCATTGCCAAGGCACACGGTTTCATCGTTGCCACGGCTGACCTGCGGTTTGACAAGGCGCACCCAGAGCGGGTGATTGCAGGCGCGTTTTAAGAGGCCATCCACGGTGCCGGCTTCTTGCGACGCAACTGGCTGAAGCTCATGCGACCTGGCTCTCTCGTGCAGTCGGTAGAGGCCGGCGCCGGTACCGACGACGTGACGATGATGGCCGAGCTGGCGAAGGAGGGTGGTCTGAACCTGCTCGAACTCTTCGAGCGCTTCCGCAGACTCGGAAACGGCAAGGCGTTATTGATCATCGACGAAGTGCAGCACCTGGCGAGCAAGAAAGATTTCGAGGATCTGACCGTTACGCTCCGCTCATTGCTGCAGCAGGCTCACGGCGAAGTTTTTGAAGTGTTCACCGGGTCCTCACAGGACGGCCTACATCGCATGTTTCGTCGCACCAAAGCACCTTTCTACCAGTTCAGCCACGAGATCCAATTTCCTAATCTTGGTTTGGAATTCGTGCAGCATCTGGGCCAGCGATTCGAGGAGATCACCGGACGGCAGTGGGACGTAAATGCCGCTTTCGAGCGTTTTGCTGCCCGGGTATACATGCCCAAGTACATTCGCGACGTGTTCTTGCTGTGCCTCACTGAGGGACTCAGCGTGCGAGATGCGGACCATCGAGCCTGGGGCACCATGACGGACGAAGGCAACTTTGAAAACCTGATTCTGGAGATGGCTCCTCTGGATTTCTCCGTACTTATCGGACTGGTGAGGGGCATCTCGGTTTTCTCTACCGAAGGACGCGAGTGGATTGGCAGCGAGATGCCCGGTGGCCACGTACCCAGCGCCGCGACTGTGCAGACTGCATTGAAGCGCCTGCAACGCCGCGACCTTGTTGGGAACATCGGCCACGGTGAATGGGCAATTGAGGACATCGCGGCTGAGGGTTACTTGCGTCGGAACTTCGTGGACATTGACCCTCCACTCGGCCTGGACACTAATTGACAGTCTACTGCTCGCCGGCGGCCACAGGTGCAGTCATTTGTAGGGGCAGCATCTAGTACTTACGTCTGATTGCGGCTCTTGCCGCGGTTGGACGGTTAAGGCAACATTTGAGCCTCTCACGAGCCTAGATTGTCTGGGTCCGTATTGAGCTGGCCACCAGCACTCATCGCGCAAATCTGCGCACACCAACCCTCGCGGGGCTTTGTCCCTGCCGGGTCAAGCTCCGTCCAAATGGAGCTTCGACATGTCAAATTCCAATATGAACTACCACGAGATGAAACAGGCGATCCTGCGGGGCCTGGTGCATTCCGGCTGGATGGCCGTGGAAGAGATCAGCATGAATCACACCTCTGCAGTGGCGAAGAAGTCGTTTCAAACCGCGGTGGGTGAGCGGACCGCTATTGCCTACTTTACGGACGCTCCCGACGAGTGCTGCAAGCTCGGCGGCGAGTACACCAGTGAAGGCAATAACGTCCTCAGCACAACAGGGTTCTTTGTCTGGTACCACCAACACCCTCGGAGTGAGGTGACGCCAGAAGATCTGTTCGCCGGCGCCGTCGAGTTCTCAAAAAAAGCTGAGGTACGGATCTCCGATACCATGCCGATGCGATTGATGCGTCAGCGTTCTGCTGAATAGATCCCAAGGCCCGATCGGGTCCTGCGTCATAAACCCAAAAACTAATTGAGCCACGGCCCATTGCGGGCTGTCGCTCAGGCATCTTGGAGTTGGATCATGAACCTTACGCAGATGATGTTCGCGCTTGGGGACTTTTTGGCGAGCTGTGAGCTAAAGCTGCTCGCCGCTCAAAAGGAGCATGCTGTCTCAGAAATATGTCGTGATCTCAGCGGCGCAATTAATGTTTGTGCGTACATTGGCTTTATCGCCCGTGACAAGGGGACAAAGGGCCTGGCAAATGCCATCTGCCCCCTGCATGACAGAGGTATCGCCGATGATCATCTCGTTCCTGGCCTGGAGGCCGCGGGCTTGATTGATCTCAGGATAGAGCTGCAGAAGCGGATCCAGCAGATCCGGCTTCGCCTGATTGTGGATGAAATGGCGGGGGCGCCTGATTTGGTTTCCAACACACTTGGGTATCTGCGCACATCCAATCCCGGACTCTTCGAGGAGAATGCCTCAACGCCCAATCTTGATTCCTTGGTTGAGGAGCGTGCGGTGCTGATCGGTCGTGCCATGAAAATGGGCACCCTCGAGATGAAGGTGAAATTCTGGCTGGGCCTGGGTGTAAACCCTGATCAACTCTACGGGTTGTTTGTTCAACCGAACTGAAGCCAATAGCTACAAAACCCATGCGGGCCAAGGCCCCGCTGGGGTCATGGCTCGCTCAATTGGAGAGGAGCATGACAATTACTGCAATCAGCCGGGTTACCGTTGCCCTTGGTTACGATATCGCTACCAATCAGCCTGTCATCCGTCACTGGATCGACAGGGAGGAGGTAATCGATACAGATGGTGCTCACCTGTTCGTAATGGTGGGCAAGAAGCGGGGAGCGATATCTATCCGCTACAAGCTTCACCCTCTTGAAAAGGAGGATGAACGCGCATTACAGGGTGGGCCATACAGCGATTTCAACCGGTCCTTTACCACGTCAGCTGCATCGACGAAATCGATGCAATTCCCACCAGCTGCAAAATTTAAGACATCGGCGGGGTTCCCCGCCGAGAGTCTTTTTTGGCAAGCCTGCCTTCCCAAAAAAGATTCTTCTGAAAACCGTGTCGCAGCGTTACCTGGTACAGGCCAAGGCGCCCAGCCGGGCGCCGTGTTTACGTCAAGCCACGTACGAGTTGTCCTGATGATGCGTTTCAACGCAGGCGTTTTGCAGTGAGTGGATATCGCGTTGATCATTAATCCAGCATTGAAGTGCCTTCAGCATCCACGTCATCATGGACATCTGCTTTAACCCCGCCTCTATTGCTACCGCATCCCGAATGCCGTCTGGAAAACGGACCGTGGTCGAATGGTCCCCGCGCATTGCGGAAAGGTCGATATGAGGAACCCCAACCAGAATCAAGCTGGCCCGGCCTTCACCAAGATGGTTCACGTAAAGCTGACGGTCGAATGCAGTCCTTTGGTTTCCGTCCAATGCCTCAGCTACCGCCATGATTATTTCTGAGTTGATGCTCCGGCTGTGGCTTCTCGCGATTTCATCCAGGGCGTCAATGATGATCGAGTGGGTGGTCAGGACAAATTTATCCGCTTTACGTGAGTCTTGCACCCGCCGGCAAGACCGTGGCGGAAGGGTTGCTGTATGGGCCGTGGTAGCCATGGATAGAGCGGTCATTGGGGGCGTCCCTGCGGTAAGGTTCGTCGAAGGTCATGCGAGCGGACGGCGGAGCAGACCATGTAGTTCAAGTTGCGTGATGGGGCAATAGTAGCGAGGAGGTGCCGTCAATGACGTGCAGTCTGCCCCTCTGAAAGGGCAGAAAGAGTAACCTTGCCTATCCCGGGCACAGGAGGAGCCACGAATGTCCACTTACTCAATTGCAGATCATGCCCACCGATTCGCCGTATGGGCCGCTGGGCGTGCCTATTCGCGTAGCGGGGGGGACGGAGGAGGGTACTCCGTTAAGTACGCGCAGACGATGCTTGAGGCAGCCGGTATGCGGGACATCAACACGCCAACGGATCTTCCAAGTGCGGAGGGAATTGACGCGTTCGTACATGAGCGAATCGAAGCCGTATGTGCGGCGCGACCGGCGACCTATGTGCACCACAAAACCGGAGAGCACTTGAAGTTTCGGTGCACTTATGGCCGTGCGCAGAAGCTTGTGAACGTCTACCTGAAGTCCAAACTGGTCTGCGGTCGCTACCACGATGACGAACGCGTTGAGCGTCTGCATCCACTAATTGACAGTGTACTGCTCAAGGGGTTGAGCGCGTTCAGCGAAAGCGTTGCTGGCCAGGTTCAGTACGCGGAGTTTCAGAATAACCTTCTCGATGCCCAAGCTTTGGGAAGTTCCTGGGTAGTCTTCACGCAAACCACCTATGAGGCTTACATAAAGGCGTTCAAATCTTTGCAGAAGGATAAACCCTTGTGGGCGATTGAAGAGCACTGGGTGCTCTAAGGGCTCGAACGGCGTTTTCTGTCGATTACCGAGCGAGAGACATCCTGGTATCTGGCTGGTGACTGTCACAGTCCCGTCTGGGCCGTTGCCGGGGGCAAATACCGTCCAGAATTAAGTGGCAAGTAGTCACGCTTTGCCTGTCTCCCGCTCACAAGCGGATATCAGGGGCTGAGAGCGATTGGTCAAAAGACTCATAGGTAGTTCGGCATGCAAACCTTGCTTGATAAGCGACTTCAGCGCCTCAACCGCATTAAGCTGGTGTTGCTCGTATTTGAACTGGTACTCCTTGTTGTTTCCGGGATGTATGTGTCTCAACAAGAAGGATCACCAACGGTCATGTGGGCGGTGAATTTTGGCCTGCTCATGATAGCTGCGGGCGCGCACTATGCTGTTTCGTCACGGATTGACAAACTCAAGTACCAGGCGAGTGGGCAAAGATTTTAAGGTAGGCCGGCAACCGCGATGAGCATCTTTTCGCGGAAGGGAAAACGCTTCCCGCTGGGAAGAATGGCACGTTAAATTCTTGGAGGGGGAGGACCTTACAACGGGACCTCACAACCCTCCAGAAGGCTGGCTGCTTCAGGCAGCGATGGCTTCTCGCTGTCGAGCCTTCCATGGATCATTCGCACGAGCCAGTCTGGCCATCTGCAACGGGCTAACGGAGTTCCCGACCAGATGGCTTTGCTGAGTCTTATTCAACTCCCGGCCGTCGTGCCCTCGATCGATGATATAGCTCTCGGGAAATCCCTGCGCACGATACAGCTCACGTGGTTTGAGCATGCGCAGGCAGATGTCGATCATCAGGTACTTGGTGCCATTAACATCAACGGTTACCAGCGCCAACTTATCTGCAATGGTTGTCTGAAGTGGGAGGTTTGAAGCCTTTCCATGCTCCACCATAAAATCCGCAACTCGCAGAGCGCCGGCCATTTGTTCCTCGGTAATTTGCAGGCCGAGGTCAGAAGCAACTTGCATCAGTGATGCGGTTGCCAGCTGCTGTTGACTGCCCGCGCTGGTGATGGTGCTAAATGGCGCCAAGGCGCTATGAGCGGGGGTCGTATTCTTGCCGCCATTGGCCTGGACAATGATGGGCGCCACGAGCGAGAAATGACCACCTTTGACCTGCGCACAAATGGTTCGCAATGGACTGTCGGCCGGCATGTTTCGCTGGTGGGTGGCATTGGCATGCTCGGAGATAAATGGCGTCAACAACGGCGAGCCCAACATCAGTTCACCACGGTTGGCGCCGGTAACGGTCCGCATTGGTTCATCAATGCTGTGAAGGCGCACGGCACCCTGGTGAGTGACCGGAACAATAAATGGTCGTCCGTTCAGGACAAACTTCTCGATGCCAGTGGCGATCCGAACATTCGTGGTTTTTACCAATGGCCGGCTTCGCGCCCAGATGCTCGGACCAAGATCGGTCCAGTCGATACACTCAGCAGCGGTGCGGTACGGCAGTTGCCCCTTTTTCGGCTCGGCCGCGTGTGACGCCTCCGGCCATACAATGGGATGGCCGTCACATCGGGCCATCAGAAATAGGCGTTCGCGAGTGGTCGGCGCACCATCGTCACAGGCGCGGGAGATGCGCCATTCGACTTGGTATCCCAAGCGTCGCAGGCTTGCGACGAAATGATCCCAAGTGCGATTCACAGGGCTGCCGTGACGTTTGTACTTGCGACGCTGCTTGCGACGGTGGAGCGCATTGCCGGTGAGCTTGCCTTTATCTGGTACCAGAAACTGTTCGTGACGTGGGACGTGCTCGCCTAGTTTGGCAACAGTGCCATCCAGTTTGATGACTCGACCGGTTTTAGCGCATCGCTTTGCAACCAGTGGGCTCCAAAGCTGCATCTGGCGAACATTTTCCATACTGATCGTAATCGGGCGGACCTTGCCGGCCCATTTGATGATTACCCAACCGAGGTCGCGGATTTCCTTTTTACGCGACTGGCCACCGGCCGCCTGGGAGTGGTGAGTACAGTCAGGACTAGCGTGCATAAACCCAATTTGGCGACCGCGGCAAGCCTTGACCGGATCGACGCCCCACACATCCGTTTGATAGTGCTCAGCATGAGGGTGATTTGCAGCGTGCATCGATATGGCTGTGGGGTTGTGGTTTACGCAAATGGTCACCTGCCGGTTCAAACCCATTTCCAAGCCGGTCGAGGCGCCACCACCTCCAGCAAACAGGTCGACAATGATCCAGCTGTCAGAGTCGTCGAGCGCGAGGCCGTATTGGGTTGAGAAATCGATGGTCGGGAATTTTTTTGGGAAAGAACTCATGCTGTAAACACCGCTGCCAGGTCAGAGGAGGGCGCGACGCCCGTTTCTGATCCAGATCTTCCATGCGTTCCCAAAACTGCAACTTCAATGCTCTTCGCGCGTAGTGCCGATTGGACCATGCACCAGGAGCAAAACAGAAGTTTCGTTTTCTTCGTCGGGTGCGAGAATACCCGCATGATCTTTATGAGGAGTGATCTGTGGGCAGCATCAGGTTTTTGGGATTTCTCGTTTGGGTTTGGGTCGTGGCGTTTTGGGCATTCCCGCGAGTTTATTCAGCTGCGATGGTGATAGAGGATGGAACCCTCGTCGGCATGCCGCCGGAGGTTTGCCAAGCACTCAATCTTCCAGTGGAGAATGCTCGCTGCAAATTCCGAGGAGCGTTACAAGGAACTCTGCGCCTCACTTGGGAAGTTGTAAGTGAAACAGGGTTGGCTGTGGAGTTGGAACAGGGCAAGTACCCACTCGCTTATGCAAAGTCACGGGTCGCCGGTGGTAAGCCCACGGAGGTTGCTCTGTTCGTAGGGTTGGGGACTTTGCTGCTCCTCCCGCTCCTCCCGGAGGCGATGCTGTTTCTTCGCAGGCGCCGGTCAGTGGACGTTGCTAGCGTGTAGGGTCACTAGATGCTCGCGAGTCGCCATACAAGTCAGGCACCCGCGCAGACCTTGAGCTACCAGGATTTGTGATAAATCTGCCCCCGTTCAATGGGGCGGATAGCCGCATTTGGTTCCAGCGAGGTATGGAACCATTGCGGAACGCACATATATCTCTGGAGCAACTTGTGATAAATGAATTCTGGCGCCTTTGGCGCAGGCAATGGTTCAAACGCACGGTCATCTCCGTTGCGGTCATTGTGGTGGCGCTTTCGTTGAAGGCGTGGTCGGTCTATCAGGCGCCGAATGAACCTGCCCCAGGCTCAACACAGGCGTTACTCGTAGAATTGGATGAACAAGGACATAAGTGGCAAAAAGAGACTCAGCCTGTATCCCAACTTTTTGCTGATCTGCAGGATGGCAAAGTTGAAGGCGTAGTGCTCGGGCAAACACGAGTCTATGTGAAGACTCAGGCAGGTCAACGCTACTCGGTGAGCGATGCCAAGGGCCTGGTTAGCGAGCGTCTAGTGAATGAATACGCGAAGGAAGGTTCAGCGCCCTTTCCTTTGACCTCGGTACCACTATCGGGCTTTGACCTTGGAAGGCTCGTAGGGATCGTATTCAACACGTTGCTAGTTGGACTGATCGCCTACATGGTCATCCCACTGTTAAAAACACTGCTGCCATTCGATGTGCACAGAGGCGGTACTGATCTTACGTTTAACGACGTGGTTGGCTGCCATGGTGCTAAAGAAGCTCTGCTCGACATAATCCAGGCTAGCGAGATGCGTCGAGCTTACCGGGATGCTGGCGCCCGTCCACCAAAGGGCGTTTTACTTGTCGGCCCTCCCGGTGTTGGTAAGACCCAGTTGGCCAAAGCTCTGGCCACAGAATGTGGAATGAATTTCATCTCTGCAACCGGGAGCGACTTCACGAAGTCGATTGTGGGCCAGGGCGTTATGACCGTGCGACAGCTTTTCAATACTGCTCGAAGGAATACTCCATGCATCGTCTTCATTGACGAGATGGACGGAATTGGAAAGCGTACGCAGGGCGGAGACGCCGTAGCTACCGAGAACAACCGGATCATCAACCGCATGCTTGTCGAGATGGACGGATTTAGTAGCACCGAGGGGATCTACGTAATTGGTGCAACCAACTTCATCGGCTCAGTCGACCCAGCCATGCTGCGGGAAGGTCGTTTCGACCGAATAGTAGAAATTGCCCCGCCAAATAATGACGAGCGCCTTGAACTCTTGGAGCTGTACACCGGCAAGTTGAACAATCTCGGTCTGATGAATCTTGATGATGTATCACGGCGTTGCATCGGTCTTACCCCGGCAGCGATCGCTGCTGTGGTGAACCTAGCTGCTGTACGTTCGGTGCGGGCAGGGTCCAGGACGATCACGCAGGAGCACCTGCTGCAGGCTATCGAGACTCACCGAATTGGAGAGGTACGGGTTGGAGCCTATGCCATGACTGACGAAGTGCGCAGGCGCGTTTCGATCCACGAGGCGGGACATGCGGTCGCTAATGTGCTGCTTGGATTAGGGCAACTTGAAAAGGTATCGCTGTTACCCCGTGGTCAAGCCCTAGGAGTCACTCTTGTTACTCCCGCAGAAGATCGTCGTTTGGTAACCAGGACTCAGCTGGAGCGAGAGATGCAGATGCTCCTGGCGGGTAGGGTTGCAGAGCGGATTGTACTGGGTGATGAATCGAGTGGCGCTGCTGACGATCTCCATCGGGCAACTGAGATTGCAATCGCGATGGCGGCTGAGTTCGGCATGGCCGGCATGGGGCAGATGGCTAGCGCACGTGCTCTGCGTGCTGCGAGTATCCCGCTCTCAGCAGAGCAAATGGTTAAGTCAGCCAACCGGCTGCTTGAAGCCGCTGATTGTGCCTGTGAAAAAATGCTGGTGGAGATTATGCCGGCGCTACTCCAAATCGCAGAGTCATTAAATGAGAAGGAAGAAATTCTAGGGGAGGAGGTAGAAGGAATCCTTGCCCTGGTGCAGAGGTCACCAGAGTCCGAACAGGGTCTGAAACTGGCTGTGAACAAGGGGTAATACGTGGGTAACATGGTGCTTGAGAAGGCTCTAACTCCAGATCATGAACCGGCCTAACGGCTTATCTCCACGCGCAGACATCTAAGCAGCTGCACACAAGCCAGAACTTTGAGCGGAGTTGTGTGCAGCGGTAATTTCCTATGGTCGGCTGTCGTTCTCGGCAAGAAGCGCATGATAAAAATGCGCAGCGTGAAATGCTTTAGACAGAATCAGCGTGAGCACCAGCGCGATACCAATTGCTGGCCAAATAGTTGCGCCATATACGAATTGGTAGGCTGATTTCCATTCGGTAAAGAAGTTGGAGAAAAAGAGACCTACATGGGCGATGAGCAGTCCCTGAGTTGCGCGATAGGCCATGAGCCATTTTGTGTAGCGTTTCTCTAAATCTTCACTTGGTGATTGCATTGGTTGTTCCTTGATTCGGTTGGCGCGGGGTCAGTGGTTGTTAGCGAAGGCTTTGCCCGGAGAAACCGAGGGACATCGAGAGTTCCTGAGCCGCAGATGTACCGATCCGCTTGGCGAATCGGTCGAACGGGTTGTCCTTAGTTGAGAAATCGACAACCTTGCTTGCGCCTACGACCTCACGCGCCACATAGTCCACATCACCCAACTTATCGATAAGACCAAGCTGCTTTGCCTGCTGGCCCGACCAGATGAGCCCCGAAAAAAGCTCCGGGTGGTCCGCTGACTTCAGCCTGTCGCCGCGGCCGGCTTTGACCGCCTCGATAAATTGATTGTGGGTTGTTCTCAGGACCTCGCCCCAGAAGGCGGTTTCGTCAGCGTTCCTGGGTTGAAATGGGTCCAAAAAGGCTTTGTGCTCGCCAGCGGTGTAGGCCCGGCGTTCGACCCCCAATTTTTCCATCACACCGACGTAGCCAAAGCTTGCAGCGGTGACGCCGATGGAGCCGACCAGGCTGGCCTTGTCCGCGTAGATCTCGTCGGCGGCGCTGGCGATGTAGTACGCGCCTGAAGCCCCCAGGTCGGTAATCACTGCAAAGACTTTGATATTGGTGTGCAAGCCGCGCTGGCGCTTGATCTCGTCATACACATAGCCCGCCTGCACCGGGCTTCCACCTGGACTGTTGATCTTCAGCACGACGGCTTTAGTGCGCGCATCGGCGAAGGCCTGGCCAATGCTTTTCTTCAGAGCCTCAGCGCTGGCGGCTTCGCCCTCGGCGATGGGACCGCTGACATCGACCCGTGCCGTGATTTCTTTGGCATCAGCACCGTCTGCAGTGAAGTGCTCGACTGCCAGTGTGGTCGAGACGACAGCTAGGGTGCCCAACCACATCACGTACTTGAAGCGGCGCCGGCTTCGTTGTTCACGGACCAGGTCGCGTACCAGTGTGTCGAGCACCTCTATAGGTTGAGTCATATGTTGCCTCTGTCGGGGTTGTTGCCGCTGACCGAAAACTGACCCAGTAGAGGCTGTTCTGCCGATCGAAAACTGACCCAGGTGCTCAACTGCTCCTGCTCAATTTATGAGCAGGAGAACACAGGGTGATCAGTATGGAAATGATG
>NZ_JAENSQ010000050.1:0-25032 GCF_016613125.1 Pseudomonas sp. MF6776 | reverse complement strand
AGCGCTTCGACTTCAAGTGTCCGATCGAGGTTATGGACGAGGTGATGCAGGAAGCTATGGCTATGCGGCATGATGCTCCAGCTTCAATTCAATAACCGTGTTGCACTCAGCTCCTGTAACCGCCCATCTAAAAAAGTATTTGGCAATGAAACTTGAGCTGGATATGGGAATGTAAGGCATGAGCCAGAGTGTTATTTTTGGCATTTATCTGAAAAAACCATATTGCTTAATACACCTAACGCACTAACTCCCCAATTCTTTTTGACGGCAACCACGGATTTAACACACACGTTAAATACCTATGAAAATATTCCAAAACATACCTGAAATTGCTCGCTCGTCAACATTTACTTATGACAGGATGAAAGAGATAATATGTTTACTGACTCAAGAAGAGATCAGCGACAAAAAGAGAGCAAGACCATGAATAACAACAACTCAATGTACATGAATTTGGGAACTGGCAGCGTAGATACCATGGAAAACTGGGAAGCAGATTCGCTAAACTTTTGCACGGAAGAAACAAGTGCCAAAGACCAGCTAAAGAGCCTGGTGAAAGTAGTGCTTGACGCGGATGGTGGCTGGGTAGAAGTGTAACCTCATAACATACCAAGGGCCTGCTGGCCCTTTTCAAATGCCACAAACTTAATACCCGCCTAATTTTATCTAATTGTCTTTAGCAAAAAAGACGAACATACCAAAAACCAGTTAAGTGTCAACGTATACAGCCGCAAGGATGAAGGAGATAATATACTTACTGACTCAAGATAAGTCAGAACATAATAAGAGATAGCTATCATGAACGTACAGCTCAACAACCTATTTAATACTGCGCGCAAAGTCCTCGGTGAAGCAGCAGTCATCGAAATCATTAAAGCCACTGACGCCAAGTTTCAATCGGCAACAATTAAAGGCTTCGGGCACTCACGTGCACAGCTTGGTTTGAGCTCAAAAAATATATCTTGGATTATGCGTTACTCTCGTTATGTCAAGGTCTCGACGGGCATTGGCTCCAATAACTTCAAAATCATGTTTCCATTTGAGTTTGCAGACTCACTAAAGAATGCACTGCTACGCGCATGTTCTGATAAAAACGCAAAGAGTACCTGCGTCCGCCCAAGCACTAATGGCGTATTCACGTAAAATTGGCCTCGGTTAAATACTTTTTGCTGAAGCTAGGGCTGAGTTTGACGTGCTGGTAGAATCGCGCAATTTGGCGCAAGCGTAGCGCCAAGCTCCATTCAAAAGGAATTTCGCGCATGTCTGCCCTCTCTGTCCTGCTCGCAACATACCGCGCTGCCTCCGCTTCCGAACGCGAAAAGGGCACCTATTTTGAAGAGCTGATCTGCGCTTACCTGCGCAACGAAGCAACCTATCGAGACCTTTACGACCAGGTATGGATGTACTCCGATTGGGCCAAGGAACAGGGGCTGGACGGTCGTGATACCGGCATCGACCTGGTGGCGCGCACTCAGGGCACGGGCGAGTACCACGCCATCCAGTGCAAGCTGTACGCCGAGGACTATCGCGTCCAGAAGAAGGATATCGACAGCTTTTTCACCGCCTCGGGCAAGGCACCGTTCTCCCATCGCATCATCGTCACCACGACCAACAACTGGAGTGAGCACGCCGAGGATGCATTACAAGGCCAGCAACCCGCTGTCAGCAAGATCGACCTGCAAGCGCTGGAAGAAAGCCAAATCGACTGGGCCCAATTCCAGCCCAACCAAGCCGTTGCCCTCAAGGCGCGCAAGCAACTGCGCGATCACCAACAAACCGCACTGAACGCCACCGCAGCAGGTCTCAAAGAGGCAGAGCGCGGCAAGCTGATCATGGCCTGCGGTACAGGCAAGACCTTCACCAGTTTGAAGATCGCCGAGCGGCTGGCTGGCAAGGGCAAGCGTGTACTGTTCCTGGTGCCCAGCCTGTCGCTGCTCTCGCAGACCCTCACCGAATGGACGCAGGAAAGCGAAACCCCACTGCACAGCTTCGCCGTTTGCTCTGACAGCGACGTAGGCAAGAAGCGTAAGGCCGACGAAGACACCGTTCAGGTATTCACCCACGAACTGCGATACCCAGCTACCACCAAGGCGGATCGCCTCGCAGCGGAAATGCTCAAGCGTCATGATGCCGAGCACATGAGCGTAGTGTTCTCGACTTATCACTCCATCGACGTGATCAGCCGCGCCCAGCATGACTACGACCTGGCAGCGTTCGACCTGGTGATCTGCGACGAAGCGCACCGCACAACCGGCGCAACCTTCGACGACGATGACGAAAGTACCTTTGTGCGCATCCACGATGCAGACTACATCCGCGCCGCCAAACGCCTGTACATGACCGCCACGCCACGCATCTACGGCGACAATGCCAAGATCAAGGCCGAATCAGGTGAGGTCGCCCTGTGCTCGATGGATGACGAGGCGCTGTATGGCAAAGAGCTGTTCGTCATCAACTTCTCCGAGGCTGTTCAGCGTGGCCTGCTCACCGACTACAAGGTGCTGGTACTCACCGTTGAAGAGAGCGTCATCAGCCGCCGCCTTCAAGAGCTTTTAAAGGACGAAGACAACCAACTCAAGGTGGACGACGCCGCCAAGATCGTCGGCTGCTGGAAGGCGCTGGCCAAACAAGGGCTGGCAGAAAACCTAGTAGGTGATGATCAGCCCATGAAGCGCGCGGTGGCTTTCTGCCAGGTCATCTCGCCCAACTATAAGGGCATCAAGCACAAGGTCAGCTCCGTCAACATCGCCAGCATGTTCCAGTCGGTGGTGGAGGCCTACCAAGAGGCCGAAGAGGTTGATGAGGCCTCACGCATCATCTGCGAGGCCGCGCACGTCGATGGCGGCATGAATGCCAGCCAGAAGGAAGCCAAGCTCAACTGGCTAAAGGAAGAAGCCCCGGCCAATACCTGCCGCATCCTCAGCAACGTGCGCTGTCTGTCCGAAGGCGTGGACGTGCCAGCACTGGATGCCGTGCTCTTCCTCACTCCGCGTAACTCCCAGGTAGACGTGGTTCAGTCAGTTGGCCGGGTAATGCGCAACGCACCGGGCAAGAAGCGCGGCTATGTGGTGCTGCCTGTGGTCATTCCAGCCGGCATGGAACCCCACGAAGCGCTCAACGATAACCAGACCTACAAAGTGGTCTGGCAGGTGCTTCAGGCACTGCGCTCGCACGACGACAGCTTTGATGCGATGGTCAATAAGCTCGATCTGATTGGCTCAGACCCGCGCAAGATGGAAGTCATCGCCATCACCGATAAGGCCGACAAGAAAGCGAAGAAAACCAGCGGCACGAGCAACGGCCAGGCCGGCAAAGGCAAGTTCGCTATCGGTAGCAAAAACCACGATGCCGAAGGCCAGCTAACCCAGCAGGCCGAGCTGACCTACGAAGTGGGCGAAATCGAAAAAGCCATCTACGCCAAGATCGTCGATAAGTGTGGCAACCGCCACCACTGGGAAGACTGGGCCAACGACATCGCCAAGATCGCCCGCACCCACATCGACCGTATCCAGGGCATCCTGGAGAATCCAGGCAATACTCAGGAAAAGGCCGCTTTTAACGCCTTCGCCGCTGAACTGCGTGACGACCTCAATGACAGCATCAGCGATGGCGAGATTGTCGAAATGCTCGCCCAGCACCTGGTAACCAAACCGGTGTTTGATGCGTTGTTCGATGAATACAGCTTTGCCAGTCACAACCCTATGTCCAAGGCCATGCAAGCTGTGCTGGACGCGCTTCATGAACATCACCTGGCCAAGGAAGCCGACACCCTGGAGAAATTCTACGCCAGCGTGCGGCAGCGCGCCTCGGGTATCGACAGCGCTCAGGGCAAACAGAAGATCATCGTCGAGCTGTACGACAAGTTCTTCCGCAACGCCTTCCCCAAGATGACCGAGCGCCTGGGCATCGTTTACACCCCGGTCGAGGTGGTTGACTTTATCCTTCACAGTGTCAACCACCTGCTGCAAAAAGAGTTTGGCCAGACTCTCGGCAGTAAAGGCGTCCACATCATCGACCCGTTCACCGGCACCGGCACCTTTATCACCCGCTTGATTCAGTCAGGCCTGATCAAACCGGAAGAGTTGCCGCACAAATACCGGTACGAGATTCACGCTAACGAACTGGTACTGCTGGCCTACTACATCGCAGCCATCAATATCGAAGCGGCCTACCACGGCGAAGTGATCGACGAGTACGCCCCGTTTGAAGGTATCTGCCTGACTGACACTTTCCAGATGTATGAGAAGGACGATCTGGTAGACGCACTGCTGGTGGACAACAGCGCCCGGCGTAAGCGGCAGAAGGATTTGGATATACGGGTGATTGTGGGTAATCCGCCGTATTCGGTTGGCCAAGGTGATGCTAACGCCAACAATGCCAACGTACCGTACCGCAGTTTGGACGCTCGAATTCGCGACACCTATGGTGTGCGCTCTGAAGCGACCAACAAAAATTCGCTGTACGACAGCTATATTCGCTCTATCCGCTGGGCCAGTGACCGTATCGGTAATGCTGGCATCATTGGGTTCGTGACCAACGCAGGTTTTATAGAGGCCAATACTGCTGACGGTCTTCGAAAGTGCTTGGTGGATGAGTTCTCAAGCCTCTATGTGTTCCATCTGCGAGGCAACCAGCGCACCAGTGGCGAAACCTCACGCAAGGAAGGCGGCAAGATATTCGGCAGTGGCAGCCGTGCGCCCATTGCAATCTCTCTTCTGGTTAAGAATCCCGAAGCGGAGGCTCACGGTCAAATCCATTTCCACGATATTGGCGACTACCTCAGCCGCGAAGAAAAGCTGGAAAAGATAGTCAGCTATGGCAGCGTGGTTGGTATTCCAAGCTGGCATCAGATAGTCCCCGACGAGTACGGTGATTGGCTAAACCAGCGAGATAACAGCTTCTGCGATTTCATCGTCATGGGTGATAAAGACGGAAGCTCCGTTAATTCACTGTTTGCGAATTTCTCAAGAGGTGTTGCAACAAGTCGTGATGCTTGGTGTTACAACGCATCGAAAGACAGCTTAGCGCTCAATATGACGCGCATGATTTGCTTCTACAACAGTGAGGTAGCACGCTTCAACGCCGCTCACCAGGGGTTAGAAAAGAAGGCTCGCGAATCAAAGCTGGATGGCTTTATTAATACCGATCCAATACAGATCAGCTGGAACCGAAGCCTCAAACAAGAGCTGGTTAAAGAGCGAGTATTTGCTTTTGAGCAAGAGTGTCTTAAGCCAAGCCTGTACCGCCCCTTCACCAAACAATGGCTCTATTTCAACCGTCAGTTGAACGACATGATTTATCAGATGCCGCGTCTTTACCCGGATGCATCGGCCAAAAATCTTGTGATTTGTGTTTCTGGCAAGGGGGATAAAGTCGGATTCAGCAGTCTTATCACTGATACAGTGCCTTGCTTGCACATGGTCGATATTGATGGCTCACAATGCTTCCCGCTCTACCTTTACGACGAAGCCGCACAGGCCGCAAAAGACGATCTTTTTGCAGAGTCCGTTGAAGGTGGACTGCGGAGGCGAGACGCTATAACTGACGGAGGCATTGCCCATTTTAACGCGGCTTATCCTAGTGAGCAGATCAGTAAAGAAGACCTGTTCTACTACGTCTACGGAATCCTCCATTCGCCGGATTACCGCGAGCGCTTTGCCGAGAACCTGAGCAAGGAGCTACCGCGCATTCCGGCTGTGAAGAAGGCCGCCGATTTCTGGGCATTCAGCAAAGCAGGCCGCGCCCTGGCTGATATCCACTTGAACTACGAAACCGTTGCGCTGTACCCGCTAACCATCGAAGCCAAGGGCACGCTTACCGATGCCGACTACCGCGTTGAGAAGATGAAATTCGCCAAGAAGGGCGACAAGACCACCGTCATCTACAACCACCGCATCACCCTCAAGGGTATCCCCGAGGCTGCCTGGGATTACGTGGTCAACGGTAAGGCCGCTCTGGACTGGGTCATGGAGCGCCAAGCAGTACGCACCGACAAAGCGAGCGGCATCGTCAACGACGCCAACGACTGGGCCGTCGGAACCATGGGCAATCCCAAGTATCCACTGGAGCTGTTCCAGCGCGTGGTCACTGTAAGCATGGAAACCCAGAAGATCGTGAACAGCCTGCCAGCATTGGATATCTGACCATGGCAGACCCGAGGCAGGAAGAGCTATTTTCTCCACTGAGTGACCTCCAGGCTGCTCAGTGGTTAATGGGAGAACTGCATGATGACCTGCCTGGACGTGTGGCTCGTTTTCAGCAGGTTAATGACCTCTGCGCAAATCTTGGCAGCACGGGCACGATGATCCCCGGCGAGGTCGCCTATTCAGCGTGGGTTGAAGCGCGCTCCAGCTTCGTTAACGGGAACTATGTCGCGACTGTGATGCTATGTCAGGGGCTTGCTGAGCAGATGCTTGCGAGCCATCTGACATTGAGTCTGAATGCCCCAGAGCTACCCAAGAAAATAGGCTTTCAGGACACGCTAAGTCGCTGCCTGGAACAGGGCGTGATCGAACCATCCCTGGCTGGACAGTTAAATCAGCTGATGGGGTTGCGAAACCCGCTTTCTCACTTTCGACGTGTCGATGATCCAGAAAGTCTTTTTCGGCGTGCGCTTGATAGCCAAACGCCTACCCATGTCACTTTGCAGCGTGATGCTACGTTTGCGATTAGTGTCGCAGTTGACCTGCTTGCGTCTCCAGTATTTAGGCTTGGGCGGTAGTGGGTAGCACTTCAGCTCCCTTCGTAATTCAGAAAAGTCTCAAATCATGTATTTCATCATCTGATCGTATGAACATTTCTTGATGATGTAGTAAGTACCACTTTTGCCGCCGTTAACTTTCTTTGTCTTCAAACCTAGCTGGCTCATGAGCTTAGTGACTGCGGCTTGCTTGGCTTTTGTGGTTGATGCCTTGCCGATGCTCAGGCCCAGGCGGATCACGTCCATGCGCATGGCGTTGAGAGTGTCGAATAGTGCGGTACTGCTTTCTGCTGTCCAGTTCTTTTGTTCAAGCATGTGCAGAGCGGCGGTTTTCAGAGCTGTGAAGATCTTGCCTTGGGCACCATCGCCGTCGCTTCCGTGCATCTTCCGGAAGCGGTTGATTGTGTCTTCGCCATTCCCAAATTTCCAAACATTTGCATCTTCCCTGGTCAGCTCTCGGAGCCCGATCACTTCCTCAGCACGTGCACGGATCACTTCGAAGTGCTCGATCTCATCAGCAGAACCAGCGTCTTTTACCTGAGCAACCGTTTCCTTTTTTGCGGCCTTGCTGGCCATGACTTTTTCGGCCGCCATCGCATTCACTTCTTTGCGGCCTTGGCTCTCTGCTACGAAGCCCAGGCGGGCCATCTCGTCGCTGTGCTCCAGCACGTCAACCGAGAAACCTTGGCTAATGAGGGTTGCTGGCAGACTGTTCTGGATGTTGTCACGGAGCCATGCCTCATCGCTCATGTGCTCATATCTCATTTCTTCGAACGCCGATGGTTTGATGTCAAAGTCCAGAGCTTCTATCAGCACCGCTTTCAAGCTTTCATCGATGTCAGCAGCCTCGATAGCGGCTCGCGTTGTTGGTGCTTCTGTGCGGCGCTCCATGGCCTCTAGTTGCTCTTGCTTGGAGTATTCAGGGGTCTTCATTCCAACGATGAACTCGACTGCCGTGCGGTCGCGGCGGAGCATCTGAATCGCGTCTGACGGCACTACTTGACCAGAGAAAAGACCGAAGTGTTTTTTGAAATGGCCACTCGTAATGGACAGAGCAGAAGTGATCACAGGGCTGTAGATGACGACCTGGTGATCCGTGGAATTCGGGTTAGCGATAAAGGCTGCTTGATCTTTCCACTTTGCGTTTTCGCTAGTGATCACAAGAGCGTCGATGCCAGCTTTTTTCTTGATCGCAGCAGCCAGGGCTTTTGCAGACTTAGCACCGTCGCAAGAGACAAGCACCGTTTCACCCTCAATCGCAGCTTCGATAACCAAACCGCGCACATGCTCGATGTCAGCTGTCTTAACTTTGATGTCGCTGTGATCGCGCTTCAAGCTGTACAGCGTGTGATCCCATCCGATCATGTTCACGCAACGCGCATTGATGTCAGCGTCTGCCATTACGACTGTAGGAGCGTTTTTGACAACAAAATTCAAGGCGTTCCAAACGGCCTCGCGGGCTTTTACTTCGCCGCCGAGGACGTGGCTGATGACTTGAGATGCTTCGTCGATGATCACAACGTCAGCGCTTTCGATGAAGCTTTTGAACTTGTCGGCGCTGAGTGAGTTGACGACGATTTTGAGGGCGCGTGCGTTTTTGATGATTTCTGGCGAAGTGCATTCGTCGTAAGAGACCATGCCAGTGATGCCGTTGCAGATGTTTGCGTTGATCGAACGGCGATGGCTGATGACCAAGACTTTAAGGCCGATTTCGATTGACTCACGGACGACCGGGTCGATTATTTCTGAAGTTTTTCCGTAGGCCGTGGGCAGGTTTAGAAGGTACTTGCCGCCGTGCGTGCAGATCTCTTCTTTGATGACCGCTGGGCTTTCAGGGGCTTGTGCGTACATGTCAGCGTATATAGAAGACATGTGCTGAGTGCGTCTGTGCAGCTCTGCGCTCATCTTTTCAAGCTTGCGCTCGATCAAGTAGCGGCAGTAAGCCGGGCTTTCGCTAGATGCCAGCGCGAGCATTTCAGACTTGCCCGCAATGTCGCCGGTTAAAAAAGCGTCCCTGGCGAGCTCGTAAGCGGCGCGGTGCAGTGCTTCTTTGCTTGAGTCGTTACGTGCGATGAGCATTGCTATGTCAAGCTTGCGCATACTGTAGATACTGTCAGCAATGACCACGCCTTTTTCTGCTATGCCTGATGCTGTTTTGTAAGCAGCGGCGATAGCTGGCATTACGCCTGATTCTACGCCGATTATTCTTTTCGTAGTTGGGTAATCTGCCTTAAGTGATACTGCTTTAGCTAAAACGTCAGCAGTAGTGATTGTCTCGAAACCGTCAATTTCTGTATTTAGTGCGTACATAGTTATTACTCTAAGTGGTTGATGCTGAGTCTCACCTCAGTAACTCTAGTATCACAGTGAGCTTTATATAGTGCAAGACCCATTACTATAGACACTTACGGACATTTACATATACTTTCGGATATTTGCGGATATTTGCGGATATTTGCGGATATATGCGGATATATGCGGATATATGCGGATATATGCGGATATATGCGGAGTTAGCAGGTTGCGGGCCGAGCTTCTTTTATAGTGTAACAAGCTTTTCATTCTTAAGAGTTTTACAAAACCGGAGAAAAGAAACAGATCCCAGGCACAAGCATGGAGCGCACCTTCTCTTCTTTTCTTCTTATTAAGGTGTAGAGCGAGTATAGCGCGTGGACAATGTATGGAAAGACACACATACTTTGATACATGATGTAGTAATGCGTTTGAAAGCACACAGCGCGCGCATGCCCTTGCCCGGCTTTCTCCGGCTCTTAAAAACTCTTAAAAATGAAAAGCTAGAAATGCAGCAACCCGCAACCATCCCAAACTATCCCTATATCTCCGCAAATGTCCCAAAGTATATGTAAATGTCTGTAAGTGTCCATAGTGCGGGGTATTGCGCAATAAAAATCTCACTGTAATAATGTAGTTGCTGGCATGAGAACCAGACAACAACAAGAGTAAATACAATGACCTTTAAGTACGCGATACAAAGAACTGCACACACTGTCGAAGTAATAAATCGCCAGGCCGACAATTTCTACAGCTTCTTCGAAACGGAGCTTGCAGACATGCGAGTAAGCCCAGAAAAAGTCGGTAAGACATTTATACCAGGCGCCTTCAGACTACCAAGCCGCACTGCCGACAACGTTTCTGAGATGCATATAGCTGTCTTCGATATCGACCAAAAGCCCGAAGACGACATCATCACGCTCGAAGAAATAGAGGACGTGGCGATAGATATGGGACTTGAGCACGCTGTTTATACTAGCTACTCAAACACCCCTGAATGCCCTCGTTTCCGCCTCCTAATACCCTTTAGCCGCCCAGTTTACCCGGAAGAATATCCATTCATCATGTCAGCCCTGGTAGAGGATTTTGACGAGTTCCTAGACGGTCGTTTCTCTAAAGTCCTTGATCGCTGCTGGAAGAACGAGCTATCGCGCTGCTACTACACATTCACAGTGCACCCTGACCGTCTTAACGGAGCCATCAGTTTCTTCAATCCTGGCAATACTCTGGACGTTGATGAAACTAAAATTAGACAGTCCACATACGGTCAAGACATCGAATACGCATCAACTTCCAAAGCACGAAAGTCCGGAACCTTCATAGGCGCTGTCGGCAGATTCTATGAGTTAACTAGGCTGCTTGGCGCAATGTTCCGAGGTTCGACAGAAGAAGAAATATTCAAGCGCCTCATCGACTTTGACGCTAAAGAAAATGCGGGCGATGAGTATTTCCGCGATACTCAGTACAACAAGCACAAGCCAAAACCAGGCGAGAATTTGGAGCAAGCGCGTATTAGATCGGCCCGATCTTTCGTTAAAACTCACATCAGCTGGCTAAGAAGGAAAGTCAAATCAGACTTCAAAATCATCAACAAACCCGGCAAAAACGTTGGTGCAGTAGCCCAGCATGACGCCGTAATTCAAATCTACAAGGCCGAAAACATAGAAAAAGCCGGCAAAGAAACAACAAAACTGAGCTGCAAAATCATCTCAGGAGAACATGCCGGGGCAATTTTCTGGCACACACTCTTCGGAACCGGCTACAGCGACCAAGCAATTCAAGTAAGCCAAGATCTCGCAGACAGAGCAAAGAAGGCATCTAAACAAGAAATTAACAGCATCAAGGACATGATTAAACTCTCAGGGAAGATAGTTAAAGCCCGCATTAAATACAAACCAGGCACTAACGGGTTTCCAGCACAAAACGAGATTGGCAATATCTACATAGAATAAGCCAACAACCACCCAAAGCCCCTAACCTAAGGGGCTTTTTTAATCCCCAAAACATAATAACAACCACCCAACAATCAACTAAAAACAACAGCCCTTTTTGAGAGCAACTAAAACCGCCCTTGTTTGAAAGCAAAACCGCTTTAGTTTGCCGTCAAATGATTTTCTATTGTTCTCAAAGTTGCGGGTTTTGTGCTCAAAAAAGTTGATTTATTTGTTGAAATGATACTAAAAAGCTACACTTACTTAATGTTTGTGCTATTATAAAGATGTAGGCATTGCCCAATTCCTTGTCTATACCCTCCATAATTGAGCTTCTTAAAATTTGCTGATCCTCACCAGTAGGTGGGTTCTTCTCATCGCCGGCAAGAAAATTAACCGGGTGCACGCAAAGCACCATCAATTTTTCCTAGTATTTAATTTCTTTGAAGTTCATTGGTTGGAAGGATTGGAGGAAAGCGCCTTGAAATGGATGGTTTATCTAGTTTCACAAAACATCTATTGAAAAGCTGCTATAGCCAAGCAGCAACTTAACCTATCGGTTTTTACGTTTATTCCAAAAACGTGCGCTTTTTGGCTTGTTTTGCGAGATATTCGTGGGCATTTGCCTCTACGAACAGTTAGCGCCAAAGCTTGGTGCATTGCTGTATGGGCTATGAGAAAGTTATTTGTGAAGGTAGCTGGCAGTCGGAGGCATTTTTATTTGTGGTGATGGTGATTAGCAAAAAAGCCTTAAGTAAATAAGGCTTTGTTTGTTGGTGTTTCCTTGACTTTAAGGAAGGGGAAGGGCAGATAGAATCGGTTTGTAGAACTGGATATAGACCATATCTTCTTTGGCGTTATCGATATGGCAGCCTGCGCACACCTCTTTCGGCGCCTCTGTAGAGACTGCGGAGTATGGAGGCGCGTGGTGGCCGAAGTTGAAGTAACCCCAGTTTTTTGTTTTTGCGAAACGCTTACTGTCTTTAACGGAGATGTCTAGCCCGCTCGGCCCGCCGCCAGCGAAATAGCCTCTACCAGATGGTTCAACACTCGAACCATCCGGAAACTGGCCTTGTTGAGTCAGATGTAGTTCTTTTACCATCATTGTCCCTTCGGGCCAGGTACCCGTTTTTCGATAATGCTCGAAAGCCGCAGGTTCTACATAAACGTTGTGAAATTCAGGAAAGCCTGCTTTCCCGTCGTTCAGACCTTGTGGGGTGAGAGGAGCTCCAAGAAAAACCCACTGGCGGAAATTTTTTGGTTGTTCCAGCTGACCTTTATCGTTGAATGTTGGGCCGATTTTAATGTCTGCGTAGTCTGCAGATTGCGCTGCAGCGACATATAACCCAATGCATGCAGTTATCGCGATAGCAGCTGACCTATTAGTTATCAGGTTTTTCATTTATTTCTCCAGTACTCCAGAGTTGAACCTCTGATCGCTAAAAGCGGGATGTTTGGTGATGATGCATTTAGAGGCTAGCGCACGAGCGGCGGTTGCTCTTTCAAAATCGTGCGGAATTTGCAGTGGCTTGGCTGCGCTGCTTGACATTGAGGCTCACCATTCCGAGAATCGAATTTCTATAGGCGCATATTCAATGGTATATGCGAATTAGAAAAGCAGAGCGGCTAATCAGCGGATTTATATTGCCTCGGTTCTTAGAGCGCTAATATCAAAATCTTAGGCTCGTTCGTCTCTGTCTTCATCTTGATTAGCTTAGGTGTCCCAGGGTATTGCTCTGAGAGAAGCGTTAGCTCAATGCCTGATAGAGATTATAAACTAGCCTCGGGAGTATCTTATGGACAGCCTATGTATGAGCCGCTCAGCGAAAGTGTGTGCCGGGCTGCTGGTGTTGACATTTTCAACACCTTTGCTCGCGCAGGATGGTGATGCGAAGCGCGGTGAAGTTGTTTTTCAGCAATGTTCAATTTGTCATCAGGTGGGTCCAATGTCAGGTAATGGAGTCGGCCCAAATCTGACGGGAGTGTTAAATAGAAAAATTGGATCGATCCCAGATTATTCATATGGCACGGGCTTGCAGAAGGCGGCTCAGGCTGGGTTGAGTTGGGATGAAGAAAAAGTTTTCAATTGGCTCGCTGATCCTCAAACCTACATTAAGCGCATCGTTAATGACGACTCCGTCACTTCAAAAATGCCTGTCAAGTTCAGCGATGAGCAAGCACGTTGGGACGTCATCGCGTATATCGCGACGTTTGGTGAAAAGTGAGTGAGCCGATTATATTAGTTTTCCGTTAAAAAGTTAAACCTCTGACTAATTTCAAACTTATTGGTTTTCGGGTGAGCATCAGTCAGTAATAACGACATTATATGATTAACGAGTTTTTCACCTAGATTCGGGCGTACTTATATGGCACTTCGTTGGTTTCACCGAATGGGCTCACCCAAGTGGTTTTATGAGACAAGTCGTCGTTTCATGCACTGGCTGAGTGGCCTCGCCGCTCTGTTGATTGCTACGGGCGTGATATGGGGCTTGGCCTTCGCACCTCCAGATTACCAACAGGGCAATAGTTTTCGAATAATTTATATTCATGTTCCGGCGGCAATGCTTGCGCAGTCCTGTTACGTCATGCTGGCGATATGCGGGGCAGTCAGGTTAGTTTGGAAAATGAAGTTGGCAGACGTCGCTCTGCAGTGTGCTGCGCCGATCGGTGCGTGGATGACTGCTGTAGCGCTCGTCACCGGAGCCATCTGGGGTAAACCAACCTGGGGCTCTTGGTGGGTTTGGGATGCGCGTCTAACGTCTATGCTGATTTTGTTATTTTTGTACTTCGGCCTGATAGCGCTGGGAAACGCCATAACGAACCGTAATAGTGCTGCTCAGGCATGCGCGGTACTGGCGATAGTTGGTGTGGTAAATATTCCCATTATCAAATATTCGGTTGAGTGGTGGAACACGCTCCATCAAAGTGCGAGTTTCAGCCTAACTGAAAAGCCCGCGATGCCAGTCGAAATGTGGCTTCCGTTAATGTTTACAGTACTGGGCTTCTATTGCTTTTTCGGTGCGGTGTTGTTGCTACGAATGCGCCTGGAGTTATTAAAGCGTGAGTGTAAAACCAGTTGGGTTAGAAATGAGGTTATGGATAGCTTCTTAATGGCTCTTGACGCGAAGAGAATAGCGCAATGAGTTTTTCCTCCTTCGGTGATTTCATTGCAATGGGACACCACGGCCTGTTTGTATGGACTGCTTACGGCTTCTGTTTTCTGGTGCTTTCTATTAATGCCTTGATACCGCTATTTGCGCATCGGCGTTATTTGCAGCAGGAATTTCGTCGATTACGACGGGAGGAAAACAAATGAGTCCGCTTCATAAAATGCGGTTACTTTTCCTCCTTGGCATGCTTGCCGGGATTGGCACGGCTTCCACGTTAGTACTGAGCGCCTTACAGGAAAACATCAACCTCTTTTACACACCAACGCAGATCGCCAGCGGCGAGGCTCCCCTTAATACGCGGCTTCGTGCCGGCGGAATGGTCGAGGCGGGGTCTCTGCATCGCTCGGCCGACACGCTCGACGTGTCGTTCGTGGTCACTGATTTCAAAAAATCGGTAACCATCACCTATCGCGGCATCCTTCCAGATCTATTCCGCGAAGGTCAGGGCATCGTTGCTCTGGGCAAACTCAACGCCGACGGTGTGGTTGTAGCCGATGAAGTACTGGCCAAGCACGACGAGAGGTACATGCCACCTGAAGTCTCCAAAGCCTTAAAAGACAGCGGCCAGTCCGTCCAGAGTACCTCTGGAATTCCAGCGAAAAAAGGGTAATTCATGATTCCCGAACTTGGACATCTGGCGATGATCCTCGCCCTGTGCTTCGCCAGCGTACAGGCTGTCCTGCCGCTACTAGGTGCCTGGCGTGGTGATCGACAATGGATGGCGTTAGCTCAGCCCTCAGCATGGGGGCAGTCCATGTTCTTGATGTTCGCTTTTGGCTGTTTGACCTTTTCATTCATGGTCGATGATTTCTCAGTAGCCTATGTCGCCGAGAACTCCAACAGCGCCTTGCCCTGGTACTACAAGTTCAGTGCAGTGTGGGGCGCTCATGAGGGCTCGCTGTTGCTTTGGACATTGATCTTGGGGGCCTGGACGTTTGCGGTGTCGGTGTTCTCTCGCCAATTACCGCAGGTCATGCTCGCCCGTGTGCTTGCCGTCATGGGCATCATCAGTGTCGGCTTTCTGTTGTTTCTAATCCTCACATCCAATCCTTTCAGCCGAATCCTGCCGCTGATTCCGCAGAACGGTCGTGACCTCAACCCATTGCTCCAGGACATCGGCCTGATCATTCACCCGCCAATGTTGTATATGGGATATGTGGGCTTTTCTGTAGCCTTCGCTTTCGCCATTGCTGCGTTGCTCGGCGGTCGACTCGACGCCGCCTGGGCACGCTGGTCACGACCGTGGACGATCGTTGCATGGGCCTTTCTTGGTATCGGTATTACGCTCGGGTCGTGGTGGGCCTACTACGAACTCGGTTGGGGAGGGTGGTGGTTTTGGGATCCGGTAGAAAATGCTTCCTTCATGCCCTGGCTGGTGGGGACAGCACTCATACATTCACTCGCAGTCACTGAAAAGCGCGGTGTGTTCAAAAGCTGGACAGTGTTGCTGGCCATTGCTGCGTTTTCCTTAAGTCTGCTGGGTACCTTCCTGGTACGTTCTGGCGTGCTGACCTCAGTGCACGCGTTCGCTTCCGACCCCGCTCGCGGTGTATTCATTTTGATTTTTCTGTTGTTGATAGTGGGCGTTTCGCTGACCTTGTTCGCCTTTCGGGCACCGGTTGTAAAAAGCCGAATCGCTTTTGGTCTGTGGTCGCGTGAAACCCTGCTGTTAGGTGTAACGGCTTGCAAACGAAAACGTCCCGACCTGCAATCAATACGATTTTCGACCGGAATTAACTGCGACTGACCGGCCCGGCAAACCAGTATTAGCTGCGAATGAACCTGCATTTATCCGCGCTGACCTGCATTCCATGGCTACCAACCAGCATTAATTGCAAATGACGGGGCTTATAGGTAGTGAATCGATTGCCTCGTTAGAGCGCATGTCTGCTTGGCATGCGGGAACATCTAGTCTCTTCCGCCCACGAGCCAGATCATTCCAGGCAAACACATGGGGCCTACAGCTTTGAGGCCCACTACGCTATGTGCGGGCTCGGTCTCGCCCAAAGGGTTCGGTCAACTGACCAAGGTAACCCTTGGGATAGTCCCTCTCACGCAAGCCGACATTGGCGTCGCCCTGCTTTCCTGTACTGTCGTAGAACGTCCCGAATAGCCGATCCCACACCATCAGAAATTCGCCGCAGTTCACCTGGGCATCTTCGAAGTCGCGCTTGTGGTGCCAACGATGAATTTCAGCCACCCCGATGACATGGCGCAGCCAACCCAGCCGGTAATCCAGGTTCGAGTGCTGAAAGCCCAAGTGAACGGTCAGAATGCCGAACCAGGTGGCAACCACTGCCGAAGGCGCGCCGGATGCAAACAGCAGCACCAATCCCGGGCCAGCCATGAGCATCGCATGTAGGGGATGCCGGCGCTCCCCATTCATCCAGTACAAGCGCTCGGCGCTGTGGTGAATCATGTGAAAACGCCACAGCCAGGGTACGTGGTGGCTGATGCGGTGCATGGCATACAGGCTCAGATCGAGCACGACGGCGACCAGCAGCAGCTGAACCCAAAGTGGACTCTCGACTGGGAAGAGACGAACTGTAGCCGGCACTGCATCGCCCAGCCTGGCCAGGATTTCGGCGGTGAACTGGATGACGGAAAGATTCACCAGCATATGCACCAGGTCGGTCAGGGTGTCCTGGTGATCCTCCAGCCAGCCCTCCCGGAAAGGCTGGATACGCTCCAGCCCCGCGACGGCCAATAGACCGACTGCGGCTACCAAGGGTGTGCTGGGCCAGTACGGCACCCCGGCGTACAAGGCCCAGACCATGAAGGCGGCGCTGCCACCAAACACGAGCGGATAGCTCAACCAGCGTAGGGCGAATCGAAGAGAAGTGGACATCGCTCAGCTCCTATGTAGAGAGCCTTCACGGTAGGTGCAGAGGACGACGTTCGACTTGAACGAAAGAGCTATGACTTCTGGAGATCGACCGCAGCCAGGGCGGAGGACGGATCGATGCCCAGCAGCGCCCTGAATGTCCGGGAGAAATGCGCCGAGTCGGAAAAACCTGCCGCATGCGCGGCTTCGGTCAGCCGTCCCCCTTTGGCCAGGTGTTGCAGGGCTTGGGTGAGGCGCAGCCATTTGACATAGCTGCGCAACGGCAGGCCGGTTTGCTCCACGAACCAATGGGAAAAACGCGTGGGTGACAAATGCACCAACGCGGCCATTGCCTCACGCCCCATTTGGCCTTCGCGCAGCGCTGCGGTGACCTTGGTCAAGCGCGGATCAGGGATTGGTGGATCGGCAAGCCGCAACAGCCGACGTACCTGCGCCTGCAACTGGACAGGCGAATGCCCCGACGCCCTCAGTGCCTCGACCATCGCAGCAATATCGGCCGCTACGATCTCCATCAGCCTCACGGCTCCGCTCACCCGCAAGGCACGCGCCTCATCGGACAGCACATCCAGGTAGATCGACAGGACATGCCCAGCACTGAGCCGGTGCTTCAAGCCTGCCGGAATCAAGATGGCAGCCCCAGATTGCCCACCCAACGGCGTTTCAACCGTTATCGCGGCGTCGAGCCCCACTGCAATTTGATGTGCTTGATGATGGTGCCAATCCTGGTGGGCGGCATGGCCGAGAAAGACGCCGATACCGGGGCCGACCCAGGCATGGCCTGACCAGCGAGCCACTTCTGCGGCATCCGAGCTTCGCATTATCTGCCCCGGTCCAGTTCCGCGCTTGGACTCAGCACACTGCTCAGGAGCAACATGGCGGCACCGCCCACGATGCCGATGTCCGCCAAGTTGAATGCAGGCCAATGCCAGGATTGCCAGAAAAAATCCAGATAGTCGATCACATGGCCTCGGAAGCTGCGATCGATCAGATTCCCCACTGCCCCTCCCAGTATGAGGCTATAGCCCAGCGCTTCGAGCTTGGCCCTGGGCTTACGCAAGAGCAACGCGAGCCCAATCGAAACAACCAGTGCGAGGAGAATGAAGAAGTAGCGCTGCCAACCGCCCGCGTCAGCTAGGAAGCTGAACGCTGCGCCGGTATTCCAGAAATGGACCAGATTGAAGACTGGGGTCAGAGGAACCACGGCGCCGACCGAGAGCGAACCCTCAATTACATATTTGATCGCCTGGTCGGCCAGGGCAACGGCTAGCGATAGCGTCCACCAGAGCCCGGGAGTGATACGGTGCGCCATTCCAAGTGGCGATTTCATTGTTTCGCTCCCTGAAACAGTCGCTGCAATCCGGGTGAGACGGGCATCGGCGCGAATGCACTGATCCTCGCGCGTCCGGTATTGCCGAGCGGTACCCAGATCTTCGAGAACAACACGGCAGCGATGATCCGTGGTGCTTGGCCGAACATTTCCCGGTAGTCGCGCAACTGCCAGCCAGCCCTTAGCATCAACCAATGGCTCCGCGCATGCAGGACGGGCATGTGCTGGCTCAAGATGTGGGCGCGCTCGAGCCAGGGGAATGCCTCGGTTGGCGCCTTTTCACGGAGTGCTGTCCTTGCCTGGAAAAAGGCTTCATCGATGGCATTGCGGAGGGCGGTATTCATCTGGAACTCACTTGCGCAGCAGTTGGAAGGCCATGATTCTGGGCCGATCGTGCAAGTGAACACCCTGTAGCCGCTATAGGGTCAAGCTCTACGCTTTGAGCAGAAGCGAATGGCACTTTTCTAGCGCGCCTTATGGAAGCCGTTTGCCTCCCTCCACTAGACCCGAAAGTATTCCGCAGTCCAGGCTTTGTCGTTCGTCATCGCAGCAGCTGCGTAACGTCACCAACTGGTTTTCCAGGGCTTGCAAGGATGCGATCTGGGCCCTGACCTGGGCGATATGGCTATCAAGCAGCGTATTGACCGCCGCGCACGGTTGCTGCGGCTGTGCTTGAACGCTCTGCAAAACACCAATTTCGTCCAACGACATGCCAAAGGACCGGCAACGGCGGATGAACAGCAGTTTCTCCACATGATCCGCTTCGTAGGCTCGGTAGCCATTTGCCTGGCGATTGGGCGATGCAAGCAGGCCCTGGCGCTCATAGAAACGAATGGTCTGAATGTCCGCTCCCGTCAGCTGTGCAAGTTGACCAATGCGCATAGGCTGCTCCTCGATAAACAGCCAGTATATCCAGGCTTGACCCTATACCTGCTATATGGTTTTCAATTGCCAGAATTGAACCTGATAGGAGAGGCGGATCATGAGCTCGTGTGAAAAATCCTGTGGCTGCGGTTCAGTGTCAGCGCCTGCTGAAGCAGCGAGCGCGCCCTCGACCGAAGGAGCCTGGGTCAGCCATTTTTCTGTACCCAAGATGGATTGCCCTTCGGAAGAGCGAATGATTCGGCTCGCGCTGAATAGCTTGCCTGAGCTTCGTTCGTTGTCCTTTGATCTGAGCAGCAGGCAGGTACTCGCTTTCCATGACGGGGCGGTTGACCCAATCACTACCAAGCTGGAGTCCCTGGGTCTAGGGGCAGCGCTACTGGGGACTCAACCAGCTAGTCAGGAAGCAGCCTCGACCAATCGCGCTGATGAGGAATTAGCGGCGTCGAAAGAGGCGAGCACCCTGAAAATTTTGCTCGGCATCAACGCTGCCATGTTTGTTATCGAGATGGGCGCAGGGTTGATCGCTCAGTCGACGGGCCTTATTGCCGACTCGCTGGACATGTTTGCGGATGCTGCCGTCTATGGCTTGGCTCTCTTTGCCGTCGGCCGCAGTGCACAGCTGCAAGTTCGCGCTGCGCACCTGGCGGGTTTCTTTCAGATCCTGTTGGCACTGGGCGTACTCGTGGAGGTGGCTAGACGCTTCCACTATGGCAGCGAACCTGAGTCGATGCTGATGATGGGGATTGGCTTAGTTGCACTCGTCGCAAACGCCAGCTGTCTCTTGATGATCTATGGCCATCGCGAAGGCGGTGCACACATGAAAGCGAGCTGGATTTTTTCGGCCAACGATGTGCTCGCGAACATTGGCGTTATCGTCGCCGGCGCGCTGGTTGCGTGGACGGGCTCTCCCTACCCAGACTTGGTGATTGGTACGGTCGTTGGCCTCATCGTATTGAACGGTGCGCGCCGAATCCTGGCATTGAAAGCCTGACCAACCGATCCTGTATTCCATCGCGATGGGCTCACTTTCTACAAGTGAACATCAATGGTACGGACAGTCCAATAAACCTTCGTTTGATAGACGCCTCTGGCGAGGTGTGCTGGGTGCACTCCTGGAAGGATTGAGCTACAATGTAGCTCATCAATCTGGAGGATCAAACCATGTCCGCAAATGCTGTAGTCCGTGCCCGTATCGACGAGCACATCAAGGAAGAGGCGACCGTCGTGCTGGCAGCGATGGGACTCACCGTGTCTGACGCCTTCCGCATCATGTTGACCCGAGTCGCCCGCGAGAAAGCCTTGCCGTTCGAGCCGCTGATTCCGAACGCCACCACCATCGAGGCGATGAAGGAAGCGCGCCGTGGCGGCTTGAAGTCGTTCGCTTCCGTCGAGGATCTGATGGCGGATCTGAATGCGGACGATTGAACAGACCAGCCGGTTCAAACGCGATTATAAACGCGAAGCCAAAGGCCCGCATCGTCAGACGCTGGCGAGCGATTTCATTGCCGTCGTCACAGCCCTGGCGAATAACCAGCCTCTGGCCGAGAAGCACCGTGACCACGCCCTCACCGGCGACTGGAAAGACCACCGGGACTGTCACATCAAGCCCGACCTGGTGTTGATTTACCGCAAGCCGGATGACGCCGTGCTGCAACTCGTGCGTCTCGGATCGCATAGCGAGCTTGGCCTGTAACGCCGGGGTCTGCCCAGGACAAGGAAAGAAGCTACATGACAATCAGCATCACCGACGACGATTGGAACGAACTGACTCCCGAGAGTTTCGATACCACCGCACTGCTGCGGGCAGTCGATGCCGTGGACGAGCTGCGCGGCGATTGAGTGACAACGCAGACGGCGGGCCTCCGCAACTGCGCACCGACCTGTTGAAGCTGCATCAACTGGCGATGAGGTGATCCAGGTGCGGATTCGAGAGCACGTCATCGCCACCAATGACATGCGTCTGTTCGGTCTGCACCTACTGGGGCAGGCGTCGCTGCGCATGGAGCAAGCGCTGTGGCCAGAAGAATATGAGCGGATGACCCGCGAGGTCGAAGAAGCTCTCCGTGAGGCCGACGACCCCAACGCCAAGTCGTACACCCACGAGAAGTCATGCAGGCGATGCAGGAACGAATCGACCAAGCACGAGACAAGCCATGTTGATCGGCCCTGCCCCAACTCCCTCGAACTCGGATGAGTCGGACCTAGCAACGTGGTGACACCGATCATCTAGGGCCGGAGCAGAGCCTGTGTCAGCCCGCGAGGCGGTGCGTCACTTCGCTGAGCTGGGCAGACAGCGTATGCAGGTTCTGGCTGGCTGCCTCGGTACGCTCGACATTGTCCTGGTTGGTGGTGGCGATGGCGGTAATTTCGGTCAGATTGCGCGAGATATCTTCCGCCACGGACGTCTGCTCTTCGGCAGCGGTAGCGATCTGACGGTTCATGTCGCGGATCGCTTCGACTTCTTGGGTGATGCGCTGAAGCATGCTGCCCGCTTCCGTAACCTGTTCGACACCTTCGTTGCTGCGGGTTTGTCCATTTTCAATCGCACGCACCGCATCCACCGCGCCGGTCTGCACCGTGTCGATAATCTGATGAATTTCAGCGGTGGAGTCGGCGGTGCGCCTGGCCAGCGTGCGCACCTCGTCGGCAACGACGGCAAACCCGCGTCCGGCATCGCCCGCGCGGGCGGCTTCGATGGCTGCGTTTAGCGCCAGCAGATTGGTCTGGTCGGCGATGCCGCGAATAACTTCCAGCACCTTGCCAATGCGACCGCTATCGGTCTCCAGACGGCGTATTACCTCGGCGGTGTTGCTGATCTCGCCGCGCATGTGGGTAATGGTCTGGATAGTCGAACGCATCATGGTCTCACCCTGCTGCGCCGAATGATCGGCCGCATCCGCTGCACGCGCGGCTTCGGCGGCGTGACGGGCGACTTCCTGCGCCGTAGCGGACATTTCATGCATGGCGGTAGCGACCTGATCGGTGCGCGAGAACTGCTCGCGAGTGCCTTGGCCCATCAGTGCGGCGATGGCGCTCAATTCACCACTGGCGCTGTCCAGGTCCGAGGTGTTGCGTTGCAGGAGGGTGAACGTATCGGCAAGGAAGTCACGCAGGATATTCGCGGCAACTGCCAGACGTCCCAATTCGTCAGCACGGGACGCATCGACGCGCTGTGCAAAGTCGCCCTGGCTGAGCTTGGCGATGTGGTCGATCAGGTGACGGATGGGGGCGATCAGATTGCGGTTTACCAACCATAGGCTGAGCAAGGCGATGAAAACGCCAGCGGCTAGCATTACCAACGAGCCGACGACTATTTTACGATCTGCGGCTTCGCTGATGGTTTCCGAACGATGCAGCGCCGAATCGCGCTGCTGGATGACCAAACCACTGAGCTGTTCGCTGGTGGCACGGTCGATGCCTTGAACCGCCTCGTCGCCGGCGAATGGATCGTTTCCGCCGGCGATGTAGGCCGCACGGCCCGCGCGGTAGGCGGCGCCGAGGCGCCGGTGCTCCTCGTGCAGGTCGCGGAGCTGCTTTGACAGGGCAGGGTTGTGCTCGCTTCGCTCAACGAGTCTGCCCAGGATGTCCTGGACCTTTCGTTCCTGGTTCTCGAAGCTTTGCCAGTACTTGCTCAAGGCTTCAGGTGATTTGCCACGCAGCAAGACGTTCTTCCACTCCTGCACCTGCACTTTGAATTCCACGTTGGCTTCGTCGATCAGGCGCGACGTTTCGATCGGACCCTTGAGTAGTTGTTGATACTTGGAAATGTCATCCGACAAGAAGGAAAAACTGGCGAAGGCGATCAGCAATATCACCAACAGGCTGCCGCCGATCAGTGTGAGCAGCTGAGCGCGCAGGGATTTTTTCAAGAGCATCTGGGCGGTCTCGTATCGAAAGGGGGGCGCTTGAGTCATACGCAAGATTGAGCGAGCGGTCAGCCAAATGACCGTTCGTTCGCCCCCTTATGTCGGCGTACCGCTGCGATACTTGAACGCTTTCAGACCAGACGCAGATGGTTGTCCCAGAGCCCTGCCGGCAATTGCAGCGCGGTGCTGACGAAGCCCCCGCTGGCGGGGTCGACCGTTAGGACAAGATGTCCGATCCGCGCTCATCGAAGCCTCCGCGCCTGGCCGGGGCACTTCTACCCGTGTGTTCGCGCAGTTGCGACAGCCAACCCGCAGGGAGTTTTTGCGGTTCATCCGCGTGGCTTGAGGAGACCAAGTTTCCGTCGCGGTCAAATAAGCTCATGCGCTTGAAAACCGGGTCCTCGGCGAGCATTCGCGCGGCTCGTCTCTGGTTTGGCCTTAAGCTACCGGCGCCCCTATCTGCCTGGTCTGCACTCTTTACTATACCGAACGACGAATGTCAGATCGAGCGCTCGGCGATCGGGAATATTTTTCGCCAAGCAAGGGCTACGCATGTCGCGAGATTCCAGCGCCTACGACTGGTGTTTAGAGTCGGCCAATACTCCTGTCCGGCCGGTCAGCCATGCGTCCTTGAGTCGTCGTGAATCCTGGCGGGATCGGACCTGGGCCCACAACCGTTCCCACCGAACATTTTCCCCGCCGGCGAGCGGCTTTCTCGCGCAACAAATTGTTCGGAGCTCAAGGTCCTTCTCTACGTTTCGGCTGCATTGGCAGTGCGTTCGGCCCTCACCCGCCGATCGGCTCACAACAAGGACGCGATGGGCGCGACCATGAATCCGAAAGGAGAACACCATGGCCATCATCGGCATCTTTACCACCTCTAAAGACGGGGCTAGTTGCAGTTAATGTGAGTAGGGAACGATGGAATGCAAGCCGGCGCGGCTGAATGCAAGCTCGCTCGCAAATAATCTGAGCCAGACGGCTCCGTCAGTCGCAGTTAATCTGAGCCGGAAATTGCGCTGATTGCGAGCACGGCCGTTTTCGATTGCAAGCCGGTACAGCTACCTGCTCACCCGGAGCGAAGGCACCATCGGCGAGCTTGCACATCTGCTGGTGGCGGCGGCCGTCGCCGCCGTGGAGAGTGGCGAGGAAGCGATCAACCACCGCACGCTCAGCATGGCCGACTACATCGGCCCCAGTGAGCGGCGGCGACAGTTCGAGCGGGAACTGATGTGAAGTCCGCGCCGCGCTGGCCGCTGCATCCGGCACCCAAGGAAGGCGAAGCCCTGTCCTCATGGCTCAACCGGGTCGCCGCCTGCTACCAGATGGACGTGCACGAGCTGCTGGCCCACGATCTTGGTCACAGCCAACTTGATGACCTGGATACCGCACCATCCTTGTCGTTGCTGACGGCGCTCTGCCAGCGCAGTGGCGTCGAGCTGGAGCGGTTGCGCAGCATGAGTCTTGCAGGCTGGGTGCCGTGGCTGCTCGACAGTCTCGACGATTCGGTACCAGCAGCCTTGGAAACCTATACATTCCAATGCGCGGTGCTCCTGCCCAAGCGCACCCGCAAGGTGCGGTCCATCACTCGCTGGCGTGCCTGGCTACCGAGCCAGACGATTCGCCGGGCGTGTCCGCAGTGTCTGAACGATCCAACGAATCAAGCTGTGCTACTCGTCTGGCAGCTCCCCTTGATGCTGAGCTGCCCGCAGCATGGCTGCTGGCTGGAGTCCTACTGGGGCATGCCCGGCCGGTATCTTCAGTGGGAAATCGCCGATGCTGCGCCGCGCCCTGCCGATGACGCAATCGCCTGCATGGACCGGCGCACCTGGCAGGCGCTGACGACGGGTTTTGTGGAGCTGCCGCGTCGGCGTGTCCACGCCGGCTTGTGGTTCCGGCTGCTGCGCACCCTGCTTGATGAGCTGAACACGCCGCTCTCGCACTGCGGCAGTTGCTCGGCGAGCATCCGCCATGTCTGGGAGCGCTGCGGCCATCCGCTGCGCGCCGGGCAGAGTC